>JAZSKI010000030.1:0-10636 GCA_045534775.1 Clostridia bacterium
AAAAAATATCTCCCAAAGTGACATCTGGACAACATATCACTCTGGGGATTTTAATCATTTACTCTCCAATATAAGTTTTCTTGCAAGTATAAACAAGCTATTATCAACTGACGGAATATCTCTTGAAAGAGGATCTTTCATATATTCAACATTAGGATTAAAGTCAGGCTTTACAGATTGATAAATCCTTGTTCGTGCATTGAACTCTGCTTCTGCATAAGTGATTTTGCCTGTTTTATAATCTTCAATTACGGGTGCAATGATAGTTCTGACTTTTTCAAGATTATTTGTATAAAAATCAGGTCGCAAATACATATCACGATATTGCCATATTGCAGCATTGGCTATATCAACAAGTTCGCCATAGCTATAACCATTAGTCTGTCCTTTAAGGAAAGCATCAAAGAATATGCGATTTGATTTTGCTCGTGCATCAGAATACCCCAATCCGTTCTGAACTTCGGTTAAAATATCTCCGATGCAACTTTCAACAAAAACGATTGCTTCATTTGATGCATTGCAGGGTGCCGATTCTCTTGGCACCTCTGCTGCACTTACAGAAAAAGAAGTTATTAAAACTGATACGATTGATATGATGGATATGATTAATTTCTTCATTTAAAAATTCCTCCGTAATAATTTAATCTTTCAGAATGATGCTGTAGTCAGAAAACAAGCTATCACACATCAACAGAACACCAAGTCTGAATCCGATTTTGAAATTCTCAACATCGCTTGTAGCACTTATTTCATCACTTGCATTTACAAGGTCATTAAAAAGCTTTAAGTTTTCGCCGTTTAATTCTTTTGTCAGTTTGCTTTCAATGTCAGAAAAAGTCTTTAAAGCTTTTTCGTATGGTAACTTTTTTCTGTTTCGATTTTCATTTGGATTGATATTTCCATAATATAATTCGTCAAGAAAGCTCATTTTCGCACCTCCATAGAGCACACAAATTCTCGCAATACAATTTCTTCTGCGGAATGTTTTATGTTGTTCATTGCACCAACCCAAACCATTTGGTCTTTTGCTTTTAGTTCTTCGGTAACGCCTTGTTTGGCTGCCATGTCTTTTATGAGCTTATCAACCATTTCTTTTGCAGTTGTGTCAACTTCTTCAAGATATGCAAGCCAAGTTCCGTCAAGCATTTTCATTGAGTAGAAAGCGGGGCGGTTTTCCTTGATAAATATTGAGTGCAATCTGCCATACTTCCCAATGTTGTAAACCTTGTCATCAGGTACAGTCAGGTTTGGAATGTAGTAATCACCGTTTCTTACATACTCAATTCCGTTCTCAATAATTTTCTCCTTCATTGTGAAGTACCTCCTTTAATTTGGTATCTTCATTTTATCAGAAGGCATTTACTTTGACGAATGTGCGGATAAAAAAGAAAAAGCCGAAAACCCATTTTACTGAGTTTTCAGCTCTATCTTTTGCCTTTGCTATGCCAATTCAGCTAAATTTTCATATTTTTCAAAATTACTTCCTTATCTGGTCTTGGCATTTGCTGCACCCTCTTTTTTATTTTAAATATTCCTCTGCCAGCTTTGACATCACCATACAGCCTGTTTTCAGGGCTGATTCATCTATGGTGAATTTATTGCTGTGGATTGAATGGACTATTCCTTCTTTTTTGTTTGCTATTCCTAAATTGAAATACACCGCCGGTACTTTTTCGGCAAAAAATGCGAAATCCTCTCCGCCCATCGAACATTGGTCGAAGTATCTTATATTCTCTTTTCCGATAATTTTTTCTGCCGCCGTTTCAAGAGTTTTGCACATATCCTTGTGAGATATTGTAGGCGGGTACAGCTTTATGATTTTTATTTCCGCTGTGCCGCCGTGGCTTTCTGCTACCAGCTTTGCTCTTTTTTCTACAGCTCCTGTCAGGAATTTTCTTGTTTTCTCCGAGCTGCAACGGATAGTGCCCTTGATATGTACCTCATCGGGAATTACATTATAATTTACGCCGCCGTTTACCGCCGTAACGGAAATTACCGCAGGTTCTCCCGGCGTAATATTTCTTGATACTACACTTTGAACGGTGGTTATAAAATTGCTTGCCATCACTATACTGTCTATAACCTTATCGGGGTGTCCTGCGTGACCGCCTTTGCCTTTAAATACCAAATCAAACTCATCTATCGACGCCATAACCGCACCGCTTTTTATCATAATCTGTCCTGCCGAGGCATCGGGTGATACGTGGAGTGCCGCCGCCGCATCTACCGCAGGATTTTCCATTACCCCTTCATTTATCATAGGAACAGCACCGCCGATACCCTCCTCGGCAGGCTGGAATACCAGACGGACTCCGCCCTTCAGGGTATCTTTGATTTTATTTAACACATAAGCTGTACCCAACAAAATCGCCGTATGGGCATCGTGACCGCAGGCGTGCATTTTTCCTTCTTTTTTTGAAGCAAAGGGCAGTCCCGTTTCTTCTTTTACGGGAAGCGCATCTATATCGGCGCGGAGCAAAATCGTCTTGCCTTCGCCGCCGATTATGTCAGCTACCACGCCTGTTTTTGCCATTTTCTTATAGGGAATTCCCCATTTTTCAAGGGTTTCGCAGATAAGCGCCGAGGTTTCAAATTCTTCAAAGCCCAGTTCGGGAGTCTCGTGGATTTTCCTTCTCAGGGTGATTACTTCGTTTTCTATTTCGTTACAATATTTTTCTGTCATTTTTCTCCTCCTTAGCCTCGGACGGGCTGTAATATGCACAGCTTTCATTGGCATAGCCCGAAGAAACAGGCATAACCATCGTACATTTTCCGTTCTTCTGATATTTACATTCCTGAGTACAGTTTATATTGAGCATTCGCTCGCTTCCCTTCGCAAAAAATCCGTTATATGGGTTATTTTGCACAATTCTTGTACAACATATTCAAGCCTTCAAGGGTTAATTTTGAATTTATTACGTCAATGGATTTTGAGCTTTCGGAAATCATACGTGCAAGTCCTCCCGTTGCAACGGTGGTAGCTTTGCCGCCCAGCTCTTTTTTAAAGCCTTCAATCATATAATCCACGCCGCCTACATAGCTGAAAAACATACCCGATTGCATAGCGTGAATAGTGCTGTCGCCTATCATTTTATCAGGTTTTGCTATCTCTACCCTGGGCAGCTTCGCCGTATTCTGATAAAGAGCGTCCAGGGAAATTTTTATACCCGGACAGATAGCACCGCCTAAGTATTCGCCTTTTCCCGATACACCGCAATAGGTGGTTGCCGTACCGAAATCCACGATTATCAGCGGTCCTCCGTAAAGCTCGTAGGCCGCATAAGCGTTGACCAGCCTGTCTGCACCTATTTCCTTAGGATTGGGGTAGGCAATTTTTATTCCGAAATCCATCTGACTTGTTACTATAATGGGTCTATGTCCCAGATATTTTCTTATAGAATGTTCCATAGAATACATCACAGGTGGTACAACCGATGAAATTATGGTTCCGGCAATATCTTCGGGGTTTATTCCCTGCAACCGTATCATATTCAGGAAAAACATACCTATCTCATCCGCCGTACTGTTACGCTGTGTTGTCATTCTCCAGCTTGCTTTTAAAATATCATTTTCGTAAATACCAAAAACCGTATTGGTATTTCCCACGTCAATTACCAGATTCATAAACCGTCACCTTTCTTAACTCAGCAATATCCGTAAATCCCTCTGACCGAGACTTCGCCTGAGTTTATGCTGATTTTTTCACCGTTTTTTTCTATTATCAGATTCCCGTTTTCCGCAACGTCTGTTGCCTTTGCTTCATATTCGCCGTCAGGTGAAATGATTTTCACCTCTTTAGCTATGGTAAGACAATATTTTTTATATTTACATATCACCTTCGTGATGTTGATATTTTCCAGTTTATTAAGCAGTCTTTCCGTAAACTCCGCCGCCGAGGCTTCCGCATATAGCTCCTTTAAAGCTATTGCAGTTATGCCTTCGCCCTGCGGCGCTGTTTCAACATTTATCCCTATTCCGCATATAGCGTAATACTGCCCATCTTTTTCCGTAAGCTCACACAGTATTCCGCATAACTTCCTGCCGTCTGCCACGATGTCGTTAGGCCATTTTATACCGCAGGCTATGCCGCAATATTCCTCTATAGCTTCCACCGCCGCCACCGCCGCACCAAAGCCCGTCAGCGGCGCTTTTTCCGTCTCAAAATCCACCTTAAAGGCTACGGAAAGATAAACGTTTCCGCCTTCGGGCGAAATCCAGCTTCTGCCCCGTCTGCCACGTCCTGCCGTCTGTTTTTTTGCCACAACCGCCCGCCTGTCGCAAAGGTCAGGGTGATTTTTCAAATAAGTGTTTGTTGATTCTATTATATCAAAAAATTCTGTTTTCATCATATTGTATCTATTATACAGCCTCTGATTTCGCCGTCTTCTATTTCAATTACTCCATAGCTTTCTTCGCCGCGGTATGCACCGCTACCCGGATTTAATATCGGAATACCGTCCTCACAGTCCCATTTTGCCTGATGGGTATGACCATAAAGAATACAGTCTGCACCTATCTCTGCACCGTATTTGCGAAGCTCATATTCCGAAGCTTTCACACCGAAAAGGTGACCGTGGGTTATGAGGATTTTAAGACCTTCCGCCTCCACTACCTTTGTAGCCGCCTCGTCGCTTGAAAAATCGCAGTTTCCACGTACATATTCAAATTTTGTTTCGGGATAAATATAGGTCAGATTTTCAATATCGCGGAGGTTATCACCCAGATGTACCACTAAATCGCAGGGGATATTTTCAATTACCTTTTCCATATAATCGCAATTTCCGTGGGAATCGCCGAAAACGAGAATTCTGTACATGTTACCATCCTTTTATCTCCGAATTTTTTATTGCGTGGAAAACTCTGTCCTTAAGACCGGGGTTTTCGCGGGCAAGACTTCTGACAAGTTCTTTCATATACTGCCGTCTGGTCGTTCCATCGGCAGGGCATTGATTTTTTATTACGGGCACTGCGTTTGCCGAAACAAATCTTTTAATTTCTTTTTCGGGCATATATAAAAACGGGCGTATTAAATATATTTCTTTCCTGTCCAGAAAGGTTACGGGTGAAAAACAATTTATCCTAGCTTCGTTGAAAAGACACAGAAAAAAGGTTTCTATCACGTCATCCAGATGATGACCCAACGCCACCTTACGGCACCCGTATGCCAATGCCGCCTCGTGAAGTGCACCTCTTCGCATTTTCGCACATAAGGAGCACGGATTGGATTCTTCTCTTATGTCAAAAATGATTTTTGCTATCTCTGTTTTCTCAATATGAAGTTCAATATCATTGTCGCGACACAGGTTTATAAGAGGCTCATAGTCGTCCTCATATCCCAGTGACAACGCTATAGCCATCATTTCAAATTTTTTGGGATAAAATCTTTGAAGATTTTTCATTGCCAGCATCAGGGTTACACTATCTTTGCCGCCCGATACGCCTACGGCAATTCTGTCGCCCTCGCTTATCATATTATAATCGTCTACCGCCCGTCTGGTATAGCTTAAAATTTTTCGCATAGTTTTGTTCCTTAATTTTAATTCAGGGCTGCCTGCATATTTTTTATAGCAAACAGCCCTGTTATTTATTGCTTAATTTTTACCTTTACAAGCTCAAACTCATCTTTTATTTCCTGTGAAGGCTCTTTGTCAAGAAGGCTGACAACTATTATTAAAATCAGCGAAATCAAAAAGCCGGGGATAATTTCATACATATCCCAAAGTCCGCCGCTGAGTGCAGGGAACTTAAGTAACCACGGAATATTAAAAAGACCTGTGGTTTTATATGCCCAGAAGAGAGATACAACCGCACCGGACACAATACCGCTTACCGCACCCTTAAGGGTAACTCGTTTCCAATAAAGTGATAAGAGAATGATAGGTCCGAAGGCTGAACCGAAGCCTGCCCACGCCTTTGATACAAGCTCAAATACAAGGCTCTTCTCATCTGTTGCAATAAGAATCGCCAGTGCCGATACAACCAGTACCGCTATTCTGCCTGACCACATTTCCTGTTTTTTTGTCATATTGGGTTTAAGCTTTCTGTGAATATCTCCCGAAAATGCAGAGGATGCAACAAGCAGCATTGAATCTGCTGTGCTCATAACTGCCGCAAGGATTGCGGAAAGCAGAACGCCTACTATTACTGTGGGGAAATATTGGTTACACATAGCCATAAATATTTTTTCCTGGTTGCCGTCTCCTATGCTCGGAACTGCGAATTTACCTACAATACCTACTAAAATAGCCCCGATAAGTGAAATTATAACCCAAATCATAGCTATGATAGTTGCCGGACGAACCTCTTTAGGACTTCTGATACCCATAAATCTTACAAGAATATGAGGCATACCGAAATAGCCCAGACCCCATGCAATAGCTGATACAACACCCATAACGCCGATTGATTCTGTGCTTGTTATGGATTTAAGCTCAGTAAGAAGTGCTGTAGCATCTGCAGGGCTGATTTTTGTCATTGCAATTATGGGAACTACTACTATTGCCACAAACATAAGGATTCCCTGAATAAAGTCTGTCCAGCATACCGCCAGGAAGCCTCCCAGGAAGGTATAGGCAATAATTACTATCGCACCGATGAACAAAGCGTTGGTGTATGTAAGTCCGTAGTTACCGAATACCACCGTAAAGAGCGATGCGCCTGCGCTGAACTGTGCCGCTGTGTATACAATGAAAAACACAAGCAGAATTATCGCTGAAATCATACGGAGCTTGCCGCCCTTATCCTTAAATCTGTTTTCAAAATAATCGGGGATGGTGATAGAATCTCCCGCTACCTCTGTATAGGTTCTCAGTCTCTTTGCCACAAAGAGCCAGTTTAAGAGAGTACCTACAGCAAGACCCAGCGCCGTCCAGAAGGCTTCGCTGCTGCCTGCAAGTCCGAGATATGCAAGACCGGGCAGACCCATAAGGAGCCAACCGCTCATATCTGATGCCTGAGCGCTCATCGCTGTTACCCAGGGATTAAGCTGCCTGCCGCCTAAAACAAAGTCTGACAAGCTTTTTGATTTTTTAAACTGCATCGCACCCATAAAAAGCATTATTGCACCATATATAACAAATATGATTGCAATGGCTACAGGATTTGCTACAGTTAACGCATTATTTACCATTTTAAAAATCCTTTCTGCCTGCAAAGTAATTATGTGTTCCGGTATCGCCGCAGGTACGCGAAAAATCATATTTTATTTAGAGGCAAAAATTTCATTTACCTCTTTATAAGACTCAGGTGTTCCGATGTCGTAGCATTCGCCTTCAAAGGTATAAGCATATACGTCCTTGACCTTATGCAACCACGCCGGGAAGAAGCCCGGAGCATCGGGATTGTTGCCCTGCTCAAGATATTCTTTGATAAGCGGCAACGTCTCTCTTTTATAGATATAAGAAGCGTAGGCGGCAATATTTGACTGCGGATTTTCGGGTTTTTCAACCAAATCCAGCACCTTGCCGTTTTCGTCCAGCAACACATTCGCCATACGTCTCAAATCCGAGATGGAATTTATTTCCTTGGTAAGTATCATATCGCTGTCTTTTTCAAGGTAATAATTATAATAATCCTTAAGCTCAAAGGTGAAAATATTATCACCCGCCATAATAAGCACATCATCATCAATTTTAAGTGTATCTATGGCATAACTTATATCGCCCACAGCACCTAATTTATTGGTATCATCGGTAGTGTTGTCGTTAAGCACCACTATATCGAGTCTTGAGTTTGTCTCGTTTTTCCAGTCTGTGAAATGTCCGTAGAACTTATGATTACTTACAACCACCAGACTGTCAATAGCTTCGATGGTTTCGATTTGCTCAACAATATAGTCAAGAATCGGTTTCTCATTAATAGGCAGAAGTGCCTTAGGCTTGTCAATCGTAAGGGGATAGAGTCTTGTAGCATAGCCTGCTGCTAAAATTATCGCTTTCATTTTTCATTCTCCTGTTTATCTTCTTTTATTTTTTCTCTTATAACCTCATCGGCTTCAAGCGCAATTCTGAAGCTGTCAAAAACCTCATCAATGGTAGGGTTTGCTTCTGCACCCTTCTCAATCATATCAATAAGACAGTCGAACTGAGAATCCGTAGGCTTTCTTTTACCCTCCACATTAATAATTTCATAGGTTTTTTCGGGGAATTTATAGTATTCAACCAAATCCCCTTCTTCCTGATGGGTCTGCCTGTCCTTAGAGAAAACTATCTTTATTCTGCCTTTAGGTCCTACAAACTCCTTCAGGTTATCGGAAGCAATGGTATTCGACCAGCCTGCCTCATAGTAGCCTATCGAACCGTCGGAAAGTCTGGCGTTTATGATACCGTAATTATACTTACCGTCAGGAACGTCCTCTTCAATTTTTGCACCGACTCCGCTTACATGAGTCACCTTCGCGCCGGTAAACCATTGCATTACATCAATATAATGTACTCCGCAGTCTATTATCGGCGAGGTTTCTTCGATAAGCTTAAGATACCTGTTCCATTTCATTGTATGGTGATTCTGTACCATACGCATTACAACCGGATGACCGATTGCACCATTTTTTATCATATCGGCAACGGTTATGTATGTATTATTATGTCTCAGAATATGGCCAATAAGTACCTTAACGTCAGGATTACTTTTGACCAGCTGTAAAAACTCCCTGCCCTCTTCAAGATTAGTGGTTATGGGTTTTTCGCAAATAACGTGCTTTTTGTATTTCATACATAGCTTCAGAAGCTCTAAATGACTTGACGGATACGTAGCAATTATTACAATATCCACATCCTCGGATGAAATACATTTTTGCGCATCGGTTTCCGCACGGAGTGCATTATATTTTTTCTTGAAAATCATTGCACTCTGAGGGTCTGTATCGCAGGTACACTTAACCTCAACATTTTCTTTATAATAGATATTATCCATGTGCGCCGCACCCATCTGACCGCAACCTATTATGGCAAGTCCGTATACTTTGCTCATTTTTTAATCACCCCACCGGCAAGTTGGATTTCTTTAAGTGCCAGCTTAACTGAAGCCGCCGCATCCTCAAGTGTAGCACGATTATGTTGCTTGTGTCCCGCAACACATTCTGCGAAATATCGCAGCTCCTTATAATAAGGACCTATATCCGAGATACTGTACACAATATCATCATAAATCCCTCTTTCGCCAAACTCCGGAATAATTCTTCCGCCGTTTTCTTTATATACCGTAAGAATATTTCCGTCATACACGGCAGTCGCCTTCTCAAACTTTGCTCTGAAGGACGCGCGGAAGGGGAATTTATCGGGATAATCCCAACAGCCCTCTGCCGTAATCACCGTATCACCGTATTCATAAGCGGTGAAAATCTGCTGAATTTCACCTTTTTCGTCACGAACAGCTTTCGCTGTCATTTTCTCAGGCTCGCCCATTAAATATCTGATAAAATCCGTGTCGTGAATATGTAAATCAAGCGCTACGCTACCGCTTTTTCTGTAGTCGTTGTACCAGTCCTCCCACGACCATTTCGGTGTGGCACTTATTCTTGAAACCACCATAGATTTCAGCTTTCCGTATTCACCGCTGTCCACAGTCTTTTTAATCCATTCGTACTCATCCCAGAACCTTACAACCTGACCTACCTGAATATAAACTTCGCATTCACGCTCGGTTTCTATAAGAAGCTCTGCTTCCTCTTCGGTAAGGCACAGGGGTTTTTCAACAAAAATGTGAATGCCCTTTTTCATTGCTTTTATCATATGTTCTGTATGTAAAAATGTAGGTATGCAAATATCTATGACATCCACATCGGCATTTTCAATAAGCTCCATACCGTTTTCATATATTTCAGCACCAAATCTATGAGCCGTTCTTCTTGCTTTCTCACCATCAAGATCCGCAACCGCCGTTACTTCTATCAAGTCGCCCATTACAGCATAGCAAGCCGCATGGGCAGTTCCTATGCCGCCGCAACCTATCAACCCGACTTTAAGCATTCTTTATCCCTCCAAACCATATTTTTATCCATATATATCATACACCAAAATTATTCTTTTGTCAATAGTTTAAACCCTTTATTTTCTGTAACATACCAATATTTTTTGAATATAATATACTAAAGGATGTGATGTGCTTGTTCAAATGCAATAGGTTCCTGTGGGGCATAGTTACCATAGCAGTAGGTGGCAGTGTACTGCTGGCTCTGTACCTGCCCACCACTTGGCTCATAGCGACTCTGGGCTTTTTCCTTATCTGGTCCGGGTGGCATCTTATATGCCGCTGAATTTCACATACAAAGCTTTATTGAAAGGAGGTGTACCATGAAAATAGTAGTATTAAAGCCTCCGTCATTCTTGTCGGGCATTATACGGGTGATATTTAAAATGAGCAGTACATAATAAGAAATGCTGCCGGCAAGTATTTCGGGCAGTATCATATTTTTAAAACAGATGCAGCATTTAAAGCTCCTGCATCTGTTTTGTACATAAAAGCCGGAAAAAGGGGCTGTCTCACTAAAAAAGACAGCCCCTAAATGCTTCTTAATTTGCCACGTAAACTCTCCGGCGGCGTTATTTTGCTATTTTAATTATATATTCAATAAACTCTTCGTTTTCCTTTTTTTCCGTATCGGCGCTGAGTCCTGCTTTTTTCATCATATCTACCG
>JAZSKI010000047.1:0-7287 GCA_045534775.1 Clostridia bacterium
TGATGGGTGTATCATCACCGGGGAAGTCATATTCAGAGAGAAGGTCTCTGATTTCCATTTCAACGAGCTCGAGAAGTTCGGGGTCGTCAACCTGGTCAACCTTGTTCATAAATACTACGATATAGGGAACGCCAACCTGTCTTGCGAGAAGGATGTGTTCACGAGTCTGAGGCATAGGACCGTCAGCAGAAGATACAACGAGGATAGCACCGTCCATCTGAGCTGCACCTGTGATCATGTTTTTAACATAGTCAGCATGTCCGGGGCAGTCAACGTGTGCATAGTGTCTTGCATCTGTTTCGTACTCAACGTGAGCTGTAGAGATTGTGATACCTCTTTCTCTTTCTTCGGGAGCTTTGTCGATGTTGTCGTAAGCAGCATATTCTGCTTTACCCTGGAAGCTGAGTACCTTTGTGATTGCAGCTGTAAGAGATGTCTTACCGTGGTCAACGTGACCGATTGTAACGATGTTTACGTGTGGTTTATTTCTTTCAAATTTAGCCTTTGCCATTTTGAATTCTCCTCCTTTAAATTTTAAAGTTTTTTTTATTTATTATCCTTCATTTTTTGCTCTTGAAGAAATAATTTGTTCTTGAATACTCTTAGGAACTTCTGCGTAGTGGCTGGGTTCCATAGAATACTGTCCACGACCCTGAGTGTTGGAACGCATATCTGTAGCGTAACCGAACATCTCTGAGAGAGGAACGAATGCATTAATCTGCTGAGCACCGTTACGTGCTTCCATACCCTGAATCTGACCACGGCGTGAGTTAAGGTCGCCCATAACGTCGCCCATGTATTCTTCAGGAACGATAACAGTTACCTTCATAATAGGCTCTTTAAGAACGGGGTCCGCCTTACGGCAAGCGTCTTTAAATGCCATAGAAGCTGCTATCTTAAACGCCATTTCGGATGAGTCAACCTCGTGGTATGAACCATCGTAAAGTGTTACTTTAACATCAACTACGTTGTAGCCTGCAAGAACACCGGTCTGCATAGCACCCTGGATACCTGCATCAACAGCGGGGATGTATTCTTTCGGAATAGCACCGCCGACAATAGCGTTAACGAATTCGTAGCCTTTACCGACTTCAAGGGGTTCAACCTTAATTTTAACGTGACCGTACTGACCTTTACCACCTGACTGACGTGAGTATTTGTTTTCAACGTCAACAGATTTTCTGATGGTTTCTCTGTAAGAAACCTGAGGTTCACCAACGTTTGCCTCTACCTTGAACTCACGTAGAAGTGTTTCTACGATAATTTCAAGATGAAGCTCACCCATACCGGCGATAATAGTTTGTCCTGTTTCTTCATCAGTGTAGGTTTTGAATGTGGGGTCTTCTTCTGCAAGCTTTGCAAGAGCAATACCCATTTTTTCCTGACCTGCTTTTGTTTTCGGTTCGATAGCAACACGAATAACGGGATCAGGGAATTCCATTGATTCAAGAATAATAGGATTGCTTTCATCACAGAGAGTATCACCTGTTGTTGTGTTCTTAAGACCAACAGCGGCAGCAATATCACCTGAGTAAACCATCTTAATTTCTTTTCTGTCGTTGGAGTGCATCTGCAATATACGACCTATTCTTTCCTTCTGACCTTTAACGGAGTTAAGAACGTAAGAACCTGCTTCCATTGTACCGGAGTAAACTCTGAAGAAGCAGAGCTTACCTACAAAGGGGTCTGTCATAATCTTAAACGCCAGAGCCGCAAAGGGTTCGCTGTCAGAAGCCTTTCTTTCGTATTCTTCGCCGCTGTCATCACCGGGAACAGTACCTTTAATTGCAGGAATGTCAAGGGGAGAAGGCATATAATCAACTATAGCGTCGAGTAGCTTCTGAACACCCTTGTTTTTATATGAAGTACCACAAACAACAGGAACTATCAGGTTAGCTATTGTAGCTGCACGAATAGCTCTTTTAATCTCGTCAATTGTGATTTCTTCTTCAGCAAAGAATTTTTCCATTAAAGCGTCATCGGTTTCAGCAATAGCCTCTACCATAGCAGCACGATATTCTTCTGCCTGATCACGCATATCTTCAGGAATTTCTTCTTCCCGGATATCTTTTCCAAGATCGTCGTAATATACGTATGCTTTCATTTCAACCAGGTCGATAAGACCTTTGAAAGTATCCTCAGCACCGATAGGTAACTGAATAGGAACAGCATTACATTTGAGGCGATCCTTCATCATGTCTACAACATTGTAGAAGTCAGCACCCAAAATATCCATTTTGTTTACGTATGCCATACGAGGCACACCGTAGTTATCAGCCTGACGCCAAACTGTTTCGGACTGAGGCTCAACGCCGCCCTTTGCACAAAAAACTGTTACTGAACCGTCGAGCACACGAAGTGAACGCTCAACTTCAACGGTAAAGTCAACGTGACCGGGGGTATCGATGATATTGATTCTGTGGTTTTTCCAATGAGCTGTTGTAGCAGCGGAGGTGATTGTGATACCACGTTCCTGTTCCTGCTCCATCCAGTCCATCGTAGCTGAACCATCGTGAGTTTCACCGATTTTGTGATTGATACCCGTGTAGAACAAAATACGTTCGGTTGTAGTTGTTTTACCGGCATCTATATGAGCCATGATTCCGATATTACGAGTAACGTCAAGAGAAAACTCTCTTGCCATCGGAATTCCTCCTTATTATTAAAATATTACCAACGGTAGTGAGCAAATGCTTTATTTGCTTCTGCCATTTTGTGAGTATCTTCACGTTTCTTAACAGATGCGCCTGCGCCGTTTAAAGCGTCAAGGATTTCGCCTGCAAGTCTTTCCTTCATGGTTTTTTCACCACGGGCACGTGAATATAATGTAAGCCATCTAAGACCGAGAGTCTGTCTTCTGTCAGGTCTAACCTCAATAGGCACCTGATATGTTGAACCACCGACTCTACGTGCCTTAACCTCTAATACAGGCATAATATTTTCGAGAGCATCTTTAAATACTTCGAGAGCATCCTTGCCTGTTTTTTCCTGTATGATTTCAAAAGCATCGTATACTATTTTCTGAGCAACGCCCTTTTTACCGTCATACATAACATTATTGATAAGCTTTGTTACCAATTTGCTGTTATACATAGGATCTGCCAAAACATCTCTTTTAGCAGCACGTGTTCTTCTTGGCACTGTACTTCCCTCCTTCATAAATTCTATGACCTCTTAGGTACTCTGGCAAGTAATAAAATCTTGCCCGTGTAGTGCGACTCAAAACTTATATAATAAATTTCGCAGCCTCACTATTAAATTAGGGTGCGAAAGAAAATTTCACACAATCGGTTACGGTTATTTACCGGCCTTTGGTCTCTTCGCACCGTACTTTGACCTGGACTGCAATCTGTTCTGAACGCCCTGTGTATCAAGTGTACCACGGACAATGTGATATCTTACACCGGGAAGGTCCTTAATTCTACCGCCACGAATCAAAACAACGCTATGTTCCTGGAGGTTGTGACCTATACCGGGAATATATGATGTTACTTCGATACCGTTTGTAAGTCTTACTCTGGCAATCTTACGGAGAGCTGAGTTAGGCTTTTTGGGAGTCAGTGTCTTAACAGAAGTACAAACGCCTCTCTTTTGCGGTGAGCTTTGGTCAGTTGCTTTCTTCTTCTGAGCATTAAAACCCTTCTGAAGTGCAGGAGCTGTTGATTTCTTGGTTACAACCTCTCTGCCTTTGCTAACCAATTGATTAAATGTTGGCAATCCTTTTCACCTCCTGTATATAATGTATAACCCAAACCCGATTAGCCAAAGTGGCTGTCCGAGCTTAGACGTCACCACATATTATTGTATAACAAAAATTTCAATTTGTCAAGCTTTTTTTTGAAATAATTATTTTTTTCACAAATTACCTATTTATGCGGGGTATACCGCCTGTATTTTGGGCATGTTTCTGTATTTCGGCAAGCTTTTTCCTCACCGGGGCAGGTGCGGCATCTTTTCGCTTTTGAATTTCTGCTCTTTTATTCCTTTAGTATGTGATAAATTTCCGATAAAAATTCCTTATAATGGCATTTTTACAAAAAACATCCCGAAAAGCGGTTTTGCTTTTCGGGATGTCCAGGAAGTTGATTAATTATTTTAATATTACTACTGTTCTTGTGTCGGGGTCCCATACAACCTCTGCACCTAAAGCTTCAGAAACAAATCTTACGGGAAGATATGTTCTGTCGTTTGAAATAAATGCAGGAGCATCAAGAGCTACCTCCTGACCGTTAACAAGAGCTGTTTCAGCACCGATTGTTATAACAATATCAGTATCATCTGCTGTAATTGTTACCTGGCTTTTTTCGCCATCCCATGCAACCTCAGCACCGAGATTTTCAGCAACAAATCTGATGGGAAGCATTGTTCTGTCGTTAACAATAACAGGAGCCGCATCAAGCTGGAACTCTTCATTGCTTACATACGCTGTTGTCTTATCAATTTCCAATGTGATTGTTTTAGAAGGTATGTTTTCATAAACATTTTCGTAAACGTTTTCGTAAACGTTTTCATAAACGTTTTCGTAAACGTCTTCTTCTACAACCTCATAAGCATCCTCATAAACTGTGTCATAAACAAGTTCATAAACTGTTTCATAAACAGCATCATATACCTCGCTTATAATGTTGTCCTCGGATGCCAATGTCATCATGCTGCTTGTTGCAACACAACCTGCCAATACCAATGCGCCTAATGTTTTTTTCATTTGATTTCTCCTCCTTGAAAATTATATAAAATCTTACCGAATAAAGACATATTTTCTATGGCCTCCGCAGTTATATCCTCAACTTCCTTATAAGGATACCCTTTGCCGGTTTTTATAGAATTATGTAGGTTTATGTTATAAGGATTTTCCTTCATTACCTCGCACATTATATCTTTAGTAGGGCAAAATTTCATTTTGTCTATCATCAGCTGAGTTGCGTGGAAAGGGGTTTCATCCGCCAGCTTCTCAGCCTCCTCCACTCTGCCGATTTTGTAGAGGGAGTCTATGTATTTAATATTTGCATCTGCCGAGAATTTCGGCAAAATGCTGTTTTCAAAGGTCTTGGCGTAAACCTCGCCCGCCTTTATTCTTTTTATGTTTATTATTTTATTATGGTTATATATTCCGCAGGAAAAGACAAAAACCACTATTACAGCGGGGATAATTTTATATCTGTTTTTAAGGGGTAGACCTTTTTCCTCTTTTCCCATAGAGAGTAAAAGTAAAAGTAAAACATCCACCGCCAAAAAGGAAAGGGTAAAATCCACCGCGCTGTGCAATATCAGCACCGCCGCACCGTAAAAATATATTTTATCGTATTTAAACAGCTGCAAAAGTTTTTTGCCTGCATAGCCGCAAAAGAGAAGCAAACAAAGCACGCCGCCGTTTACGCCAATCTGCACTATACTGCTGTGGATAACCGTCGCAATATAAAAACCGCTCTGGTATTTATATTTCTCATATTCCCACGCACCTGCTCCTATGCCGAAAATCGGGTTTTTCAGTATACATTCCATACCGTCCCGGATTTGCAGTATTCGTTCAATAAATGTTCCCATACTCTGGTAAACTCTGCTGTGGAGCAGTATGACAAAAATCACGACTCCTGCCGCTACCGCCAGGGTTTTTTTTAGACTTTTCCCTATCAAAAGCTCTGCTGTCACCGCAAGGGCTATAGATGCCACCGATTGGGATAATATCAATGCCACATATAAAATCCATTTGGTTCTCTTTATAAAGAGGCTGTTGCTTTTTTTCGCCAAAATGGCGGTTACGGCAAAAAACACGCCGCTTGCGTTGGAATATTGGAAGGGGTAAAGCAGTCTGTATAAATCTCTGTTTTTCACAGAGGTTTCAATACATATATATACTGCCACCGCCGCCGCTGCTATTGAAATTTTTACTATAATTTCAATAAGGCGGTCTCTCGTTTCTTCCGTTTCGGAGGAAATGAGAAGCCCGAACGCCGTTACTGCCACCGGCAATAAGGCTTTGGCAAAATACTCTGTAACAAACCCATTTTTCAGGCTGCAAAGCATATACCAACCGCAAAAGAGAAGCCATATAAGCTGCCGGCGGTGAAGGGTTATTCTTTTAAATATAAGCAAAATTGCCATTATAAACCCCGCCGGTATAAAGCCTAAGGCAAAATATCCACCCTGACTGAACAGAGTGAAGGCAAAGACCCCACCCAGGGCATATATCCATTTTTCCGATTTTCTTTCTTGTTCCATAATACGCTCATTCAAGGCTGCTGCCGCAGAACAGATTTTTACGGGTGGATACCGATATTCACCCGTAAAATCAATTCATACTATGCTTCTGCTTTACGCAGCCTGTGCATTAGTTATTCTATTTCTGTTGTTTCCTGCTGAAGCTGTTTTTCATTATACTTAACATTAATGTCATTATATCTCTGCAAGCCTGTTCCCGCAGGTATCAGTTTACCTATGATTACGTTTTCTTTAAGACCTATAAGCGGGTCTATCTTACCGCTGATTGCGGCTTCCGTAAGCACTCTTGTGGTTTCCTGGAAGGATGCCGCCGATAAGAAGGATTCTGTTGCAAGAGAAGCTTTGGTGATACCCAGAAGCTCGTCTTTAACAACAGGAAGCTCTTTACCTTCTGCCGTAAGCTTATCAACAACGTCGTTATATTCGCGGCGTTCAACTAAAGTTCCTGCCAGATATTTTGTATCTCCCGGTTCTTCAATTCTTACCTTACGCATCATCTGGCGTATAATAACCTCGATATGCTTATCGCTGATTTCAACACCCTGGAGCTTATAAACCTTCTGGACTTCTTTGGTGAGGTAATCCTGAACAGCGGCACTGCCTTTAATTCTCAGTATATCCTTCGGATAAAGAGGTCCTTCCGTAAGCTTCTGACCTGCTTCAACTCTGTCGCCGGTTTCAACGGTACAGCTTGCACCGAATTTTATCTGATAATCTGTAGCATTACCTGTTTCCTCGTTGGTAATTCTGATGGTTCTGCCCTTCTTGGTATCTTCGATTTCAACTATGCCGCCCTCTTCAGCCATAATTGCCTGGCCTTTGGGTCGTCTTGATTCAAAGAGCTCCTCAACACGGGGAAGACCCTGCGTAATATCATCACCTGCAATACCTCCGCTGTGGAAGGTACCCCTAGTAAGCTGAGTTCCCCGTTCGCCGATGGACTCTGCCGCGATGATATCAACTGCTTCTCCGATATTATCAGCGTTTCCGCTGGCAAGGTTTGCGCCGTAGCATTTCGCACATACGCCTATTTCGGAGCGGCAGGTGATTACGGAACGCACCTCAACC
>JAZSKI010000072.1:0-18542 GCA_045534775.1 Clostridia bacterium
TATTAAATTTTTCGGCAAAATCCTCATCAAGCACATTGCTTAAATCAGCTTTGGCAAGATCTGATAAATCAATATCTCCGCCTGTAGGTGCATTTTTTAATCTTTCTTTCGGAATATTACCTTCAGCATCGAGAAGTTCATAGTCATAAACCTGCAATGTTTTTTCTTTAGTATTTGTACCTCTACCGAGCTGGATAGCGTCGATAGTATTGCCGTTTTCGTCTATGGTTTGAGCATTGTCACCACCCGCAAATCCATGTAAGGTTTTAGCATTACTTCCAGCCGCACCACCGCGACCGGCTTGTGCGAAAGCGCCTCCTGCAAATCCAGAACTGGATTTTGCTCCAGGTCCGATTGCGCCACCCCCATATGATGAGGCTTTTCCGCCACCTGCAAAACCACTATTATTACTTTCAGCCCCGGCACCTACTGCTCCGCCGGGATACACTCTTCCCTCGCCTGGGAATTCGACAGTCGTAATTCCAACTACAGCCCCTTCTCCTAATGCCGTATCGGTTTTATTGGCTTTATCCTCTAATACCTCATTAATATCATCTGAAAGCATATCCTTCTTTATACTCTTTTTCCCTATAAACAAGGGCTGGGACAGCTTGAAGTCAATTATTTTCTTGTTTACATTTACTTTTAACTCAATCATACAAATGCCCCCTTATATCGTATTGCAGATAAATAAACTGCCCTGAGATAAAACTTTCTTCTTGCCTTCGAGCATGCATTCAATTTCATACATATATTCAACCTTGTCACGCTCGATTGCAATTCCGGCTGTTGTCCCGGGTGTGATTTCAAAATGAAAAACACCGTTTTCGCTGTCAAGCGTGCCGGTGATTATATGAAGCGGAGTATCGCCCCATTTTTTTGCAATTTTAAATACCGCAGCGTCAGTGCCGGCAAAAGTATAATCATTTGCGGATAATACTATTTCTTCGTGAGTGTCTTTTGTTATTGTTATGTTCATATCTAAGCCTCCCTAAAATGCATATACAGTTCCGCTTGGCAGATAACCATCGTGGCCAGTAATAATCAATACGTTGTCAATAATCGAAAAACTAATATAACAACGACCGGAATTCCAATCGCAGTATTGCCCTGAGTTATCACTTATACCACCTGCGGCAATATATTTATCTGCATAAAGCAAATAAGTTACAGGTGAATATGCAACGTCCCCTACGTTTGCGACAAGATATGTAAATCCGTTGATTTTAATTTGAGGAATGTTGAATTTTTTAAAGCCAGACGAACCGCTCGGTATTTCTTCAAGTTTTACAAATGCCTGAAAGTCGCCACCATATCCGTCAATCTTACTCTGGGCATATGTTCGTTTATCCGCAACAATACCGTTATTAATTGTTGCAAGTAAAATATATGCCGCTTCATTTTCAGGCAAAGCTATCTCGCATCTCGGCACATTATTGCCTACGGCAATTTCCTCAATAAACACATAATACGTACCACTTACACTTATTTCAAATGTTTCTGGCTCCGTAATTATGATATAACTGCCATCAGGCATTATAACACTTCCGGTTGCGATTGTCGCAGTGTTTCCACTCACCGTAACAGCGCATTGTCCGTAGGCAAATGTCACTCCTTCTGTAGCTACATTTCCTGTAATCTCATTTGGCGTACCTATAGCTACCCCTGACCCTGTAATAACCTTCAATGCCTCCTGGATATCCTCATTACTGTACGCCGTATCATACTTAAATTTGCTTATATAACTCATGTCGTTTCCTCCTCTTCTGTTTCGGGCGGCTTACCCACTTCAAATTCGTTCAGCTCAGTCAGCTGTGGTTGCTGGGAAAATCCGTCAGCGTCCCAATTCAGCCGAACCGAAGTAATCTGCTGTTTTGCTGAAATAATATCATGCTCATTTTCAACCTGCACGGTTACTATATCACCGAGCGCATAGTCAGATAAATACTCCAGCCTTTGTACTGTTGCAGAAGTTGTGTTTTTTGCCTTTTTCTTTGATAACGAAGCCTGAGCAGTGGCATTGTCCGAACCGTCAAGAAGTGCATACCACTGCTTCAGCTTATTGGTCTCAACAGACTTATACTCTGTCCATTCACCTGTATTATCAGATGCGTTTTCCTTCTTATAAAATCCTGCGTTGCTGTAATCAATTACGTCTCTTACAATCTCAATCCTGCCGGCACTACCGTCATTTATTGATATGTATAGCTCCGTTTCTGACGGCAATATCATATCAAAAACAAGTCTGCCGGCATTAAGCCTTACCGTGTGTCCGGCGTTGACATTTGCCAAAACTTCGGAAATATAATCAAAAAGCGTGCCATAACCGTCACGCCAAAAATAAAATTTCCGGTCATCATCCTCCGAGAATACTCCCGCATCTATGTCGCAGCCTACCCGACCGCCGAAAATCTGCGCTGCCTTTACTGCAGCTGTCGTAAGTCCGCTATCTGTAACCGGAGGCGACAGCATTTTCGTTAAAAACCAGTTTAAAGTGCGGCAAAACACGGCAATATCCTCACCAAACGTCACACCCACAACCACACCGAAAAGCTCATATTCCGCATTATCCTGATGAATAAATAAGTATTTGCTTTCGAGCAGTATTTTTAAAATCGGATTGTCAATATCAAAATGATATTCGCCCGTCCCTACAGCATTAAAAAATAAATTCCAGTTTGCTGATAAAACGCGGTCGGTTACTGCAAGCTCATTAAAGTTGTAATCGTATAAATGCACATCCATTTAATACACCGCCTCCGCATAGTTATTGTTATATATCATTTTTATAACGATGTTAAGCTCAGCATCGGAATTAAGCTTACGTGTTGCGATACGGTTTTCGCCTACATCGAGCCAGAATTTTGAAAGACTGGTGTCAGCAGAACGGTAGTTAATCAACGAGCCTTGCTTGCTTGACCGGACAAACCTGCCGTTCTCATGCCGTCCGTCCAGATTAACGGTTATTACCTCACCGTTACATAAACTGCACGTAAATTTCAGACGTTGCAAAACATTTTCATCGTCCGTATCGCCGGTTGAGTAGTATTTGCTTACCTTTAAAATCTCAAAACCGCTACTGCCGCTTCCTGATACAGTAATTATAAATGTCGGCTCAACCTTATAATCACCCGAATTTATAATAATTTTATCATTTATCGCCCCGCCCCATACAACAGGAGCATCCGCTGTGCCTATATTCCAGCCACCTTCTTCTGTGCCGATAATCTGTCCTTCAACATCATAACACAGCTTTTCTGTATCGTCATAATCGTTAAAAAACGGACTGTCACAGACAAACTGAACTGTCATAGTGCGAAACACGCGGTTATCGGCAGGCTCACTGACAATAACCTGCGATACTTCAATCTTCTTTCGAACAGAACCACACTGAAGTTTAAGCGTTCCACCCTTGTCGAGTATTCTCATTATGCGACTGATTTCATACTGAATATGATCGCAGGACGATACGTCAAATTTGACTGTAATCGCCCTGCTCTTCTTCTTTTCACTGACCGTAAACGCACCGTCATACCCCACATAACTCAGCGTTTTATATTCCTTTGACGGAACGCCAAGCCCTTCGATTGCAATTATCCGTAAATCGTCCCGGCTGAATACAAGAATGCCGATGTCGTTTTCAAATGTCATATAGATATATCTGTTCATTATTCCTGCCCTCTCAGTCTTGCCAGCGCAGTTGCATTATCCCACGCTGAAATCTGTTCCTGTACAGTATTTTTAGATGTTCCTACGCTGAATGAATTTGTATAATAATTTGTTGTCCCACCACCACCGGCATAAACGGGACCGTTGACCGTCGGCATAAGAGCTGACAGACTTGCTGAAATTTCAGCCTTTACCTGCGACAGCACGTCTCTGAGCTGCTGCATAAATCCTTCACCGTATTTCTTTGCGCTGTCCTCACCGATAGCAAAGAAATCCTCCGGTACCTGACCGAATTTCTTTTCAAGCTCTTTTCTTAAATTTTCGGTCTCACGAAGCGTTAGTTTTTTAGCGGCTTCTTCTGCCAACGCTTCTTTTTTCGTAAGATTGCTTATGTATTTGTCAAAATCCTCATCGGAAGCTTTGAGCATAGTCTGAATATATGTAATGCCTTCATCAATACCCATGCTTTGGAGATTATCTATAACCTCGGAAGGAAGCTCCGTACCACGTCTCTGATACAGCTTATCAATCAGCATATTATACCGGTCAAGCTGTTCGTTATCCTTTGAAATATCAGCAAGCTTTGTAAAACTACCCATACCTTGTATGGAAATGGTATTGTATGCGGTATTACCCTCAGAAAGCTTTTGCGATATTCCTTCCTGCAAACGCATTACCTCATCTATGCTGTTTCGAGCTGTTTTTACCGCATTTTCAGTAGTATTTTTAACTTTATTAATTAAGTCGTCATACTCTTTTTTCTGTTTTTCCGTTAAGCTTTTCGTCCCTTTGTATATTTCAAGAGTGTATTTTTGCCATTCGTCAGTACCTTCGTCAAAATATTTATCACGATATTGTGTGAGGCGTGCGTAATATTCCGCATCGGATATTTCTTCCATATCATGGAGGAACTGTAAGTCGCGAAGCTCTTTTTTGTATGCTTCCTCTGTATCTTCGCCTTGCTCTTTTAATGCTTCTTTTGTAGCTGCAGTTCGGGCGACATTGCCGGTTTCAACCGTTGAAGTAAAGTCATTATCAGTTTCCTCGACTGTTTTTTTCGATTCAGGCATTTCGTCCATAAGTTTATTAAGAGCTTCGGAGGCTTCGACCCAACCGTCTTTATAGTTTGCCAGTTCTTCAGTATAATAAGAAACATTTTCATTTGCTTTTTTAAGAGATTCTTCTGCTTTTTCATGTAAACTATTAGCGTGCCAACGGCTCAATGGATTTGTAGCGGTTTTGTATGTGCTTAACGCCGCCTGTTCATTTTTCTTTGCTTTTTTTTGAACTTCTTTTGCATCTATCAACGCTTTGGCGGTTTCAGTCATCTTTTCTTCATAGGCTGTAGCCATTGCTTTTGCCATTGCAAGCTTATAATAAGAATTGGTTAATTCGTCAATCTTGGAACGCTGAATAGATATTGCTCCGTTTTCGTCATACAGATTATCTATAATACCAGGGATAATTTCATTAAGCTTGCCAGCAACAACATTAAATTTATTCTGAATTTCCGTAGCCTCTTCTTGCGTTACCGAGCCGTCCGAAAGTTGTTTCTCAAGGTCATATAATTCCTTTGTAAGTATCTTTGCCGTTTCAGCTTCGGTCAGCTCAGCGGAAACAGTAGCATCAATGGATTTTATCGCATCATAATGGGTTTGTTTTATTTCATCAATTGCCTTGCTGATTTCTTTTGACGCCGCATTACATTTAATTATATATGTGCCAATTGCTGCCACCACTGCCGCCAGAATGGTAATAATGATTGTCATGCCACCACTAAGCAAATCTTGTGCCTTTTTTAAAGCTACTGTAGCGGCAGTTTGCAAGTGTATTTTCCCTGTTAAAACACCAACTGCTATAGTTTTTAGATTAAGTGATGCTATGTAGGTGCTATCATATTTAAGTCTTAACGCACTTATGGTTATTCCTCTGGTCTCGGCAGCAATATTTGTATTTGTAGCTAAAGTAAGACTGTCGAGCACGACTTTTGCTGTTTTAAAGGAAGTGATAACCGTATTCAGAATTGCATATCCTTTAAATGCCGCAAATCCGGCAGTTGCCGATACTGCTAATGTATCAAAGTTTTTAACAAGTGTTTTGATTAAATCACTTAGGGGTTTGAGTGCAGGGATCGCACTTCCTATTCCGTCAGCAATAGCTGAAACAATACCAGGAGTCGCAGAAACAAGGGCATCTATCAACTCATCTACAACCGAAAGTACCGCAGGGATTAACTGTCTAAGTATGTCCGGTAAGAGAGGGATGAGCTGAGACACAAGTTCTTCTATGCCTTCCACAAGAGACGGCAGGAGTTCGTTTGTGTTTTTAAGTATAACCTTTGCGGCGTTGGTAAGTGAATCTGCGACATCTTCAACTGTTCCTGTTCCGGCTATGAAGTTTTTAAGTGCCGTACCTGCAGTATTAAGAGCACCTGCCAGAGTTTCGTTTTCGCGAGCATAATTTCCCGCGGCATATGCGGTCTTTTCAAGGAACATTTCCATAGCAAGACCTATTTTCTGCTGATTAGACATTTCGTTATACGACGTCTGTATTCCTTTTGATAATGCATAAGCTTCAATCGTGGTTGCGTTCATAGCGACACCAAGATTATCCATCATAGTAAAATTGCCTTTTGCTGCACCGGCAATACTTTCCATTGCCCACGATACATCAATACCCATTATAGAAGCTACATCCGCCGCTCTTTGCATTGCCTGTGCTGATAAATCCGCACTTTCTTTTATTCCAAAACCTGCTCCCTGAAACAGAGACCCCATTTTCTTGGCAGTTCCCAGGAAATCAGAGGCGGATAAACCCATATTTTTAAATGCAGTCTGAGCAGAACCTTGCATCTGTTTTGCATAATTTTTAAATACGGCTTCACTGCCACCGAGGTTTTGCTCAAGTTCGCCACTGAATTTAAGAGCTGCGACGGTTGCACCTGTAAATGCAGTCCCGACTGCTACAATTCCCTTAACAGCAACACCCAGCCCCTTCTTTGCGACATTTCCTATCCCCGAAAGAGCAGACTTAAACCCACTGTCATCACCATCAATTTTTATTACTACACTATTATCACGTGCCAATGTCTTCACCTTCCTTTTATGTGAAATCACTGGCACTCAATTGTTATGCAATCACTGGCACTCGATTTTTATTTCAAATTTATGTTTGCATTTCGGATTTTTGCATTTAACAAATACCCCTTTGCATTTTGCGTTATCGCCCTTAAATATCGGCATTTTATATCCACATTTCGGGCATTTTATCTTTTCAATAATACCGCCTTCTTTTTACAAAATTTTTTAAAAAAATCCCGATAAAACCTCATTCATATCCGTTTCCTTCTGCTTCTCAGACCTTTTGTCCGGCAGAGCGTAAGCGGATTTCATTTTCCGGTAAAACTTCTTTTGTTCCTTATCCTTAATTTTCGACAAATCAATCATTCTGTACTGCACAACCTTAATAAACTGTGTTTCCTCAGAAAGGCTGTCAAATAAAGACTTAAACTGCCACCAGTGCATATTTGCTGTGCATAAATCAATGTTGTACTGTTGCAGAAATGCGGCATAAATCAGATTTCCGTCATAATCAAAGTCGAATACGTTTTTGCGTGACTTATCAGAGCTGCTGTCAGCTGTAGTTTTTGCATTGTGAGTGTAAAATTCAAACATAGCCGAAAGACCTTCGTAAAAATTTGGCGGAATTTCTTCAAAAACAAGACAGAACAGCGGAGCTGTATCTTCAATACGTTCAATTCCACCGCCGATTATTTCGGAAAATTTAAGCCACGTTCTAAAATCAGTCTTTATCTTGCACTCTTTCCCCGAAACCGTAAGACAGTCGGGGAGAGCTGTTGTGATTATGCTCATTTTTTCTTACCGTTTACAAAATTCTTCAGCTGAGCAGTGTTTGCCGCCTTCGTCAAATCACTCACCGCCGAGAGATATGGCTGAACATCCTTTAATTTCTCTTTTGCTTTACTCTTCTGAAGCTCCGCATAATCAGCAGTAAACAAAGCAACTGCAAGCTCCGTACAACGCGCCAGCTTGTCAAGATTTGTATCATCACCGTCCGGGAACATATTTCCTGCAGCATCTTTACCGAAAAGAATTTCAAGCAGCTTTATATTACCCTCATATTCGCTCATATTTCCCGATACGGCATCATGCTCACGGATTTTCTTTTCAAGTGCCGCCGTTCTCTGCGGAATTTCGTATTCTACGCCGTCAACCTCAAGTATATGGTGTTTCTCTTTGTATTCAAACGTCGTTTTTGACATATTTTTTCCTCCTTAATGTTGCAGGAGCGGATTATTCCGCTCCCAATATCGCATATATAATTTCGTCCTTCAGATTATTCATTGAAAGACCTTCTATGCCGTTTTCTTCGGCAATAATAAGAAGCTCGGCTTTGGTATAAGCCGAAAGCTCGTCATAAGTATACGCCGCCGGAGAATTACTCATCATCATAACCTCAGGCGGCTCTGTTACTCCGCCGATGCGGCAAAAGTAATTGTTTCTACGGTATCACTGTCACCGCCGTCGGGAGTTGCAATTGTCGCAATACCTTTTTCAATTCCGGTCACAACCTTAAATGTACCGCTGTAGGTCATAGCATCTGTACTGTCGCCGGTCGAATCGGCAATTACTGAAAAGGTACGTTTTACGGCAGAAAATCCGCTGTCCTCAGATTTTGTAAAATCGACCTGAATAATTTCCCTCTGAGCCTCAGCACCTATGAGCTCATCATCAAATATAGCGGCAATATCTTCAAGAACCGCATTGCCGACATACTTATCAAAGGCAAAGCTGATTGATGTAGAATAACCGACCGTATCTGTGGTTTCAAACGCCTCGTCTACATACTGTCTTGAATATTCCTTTGCATTTTTTGAAGTAGACATCTCGGTAAATCCACGCATACGGGTATATACAGGTGTACCGCTTCCCGATGCAGGTATGCCGTAAAATGCTTTAACGTCACTTCTTTTCTTTAATGTTCCTTCCATAAATTATTACCTTCTTTCAAAATATAATATTTCAAAGGGGAATGCATAAAGTGCCCCTTCTGCACTTTTGCCGACCATTGACGGAGTACAGACATCACCTGAAATTTTAAGGTCAATTATATTGCATTTCTCACCAAAATCAGGGTAGTTTTTCAAATTTCCCTGAGTACGGACCCATTCAAGAAACTGCTGTACAAGCCCCATTTGCTCGGCGTTGGCGACTGTATTACTTTCGCTCGATAACGGTTTTACCTGTCTGACCTCAAACTGCATACGCCATAATATTTCGCCGTCCACATACTTCCTGTAAGGCGTACTGTACGGTGTCGTCATAAGCGATGTGTTTCCGTCATTGTTTGTCTCGTCAATGAAATTAAAATAAGTGTCACGTCCCACGAGGGGACAGGTGTTTATAAAGCTCAGAACTGCTTCATATTTATTCATTTAAGATTAAGCCTCCCACTGTCTACATAGTCCTGCATTGCACCGATAAGCTTCGGCTTCTGCTGTGGTTCAGCCGCCTTATCCCACTGAGATGAAGCAAGCGGATGTTTGTCGGTGCGGAAATTATAATCATTCTCATACATTGGCTCTGCATAAGGTGATATATATTCAATCTCGGCATACCCTTCTTTGCCTTTGATATTGCCACTACTCTTAGCGATACTTTCAATAACGCTTTCGGATAATTTTTCGCCTTTTGGCACTTCTATATCCGTAGTTGTTGCAAGTGCCCCGCTGTCCATAGGAACATACGGAGTAACAAGCCTCCACCATTCATTTGCCGCAAACAGCCAGAACTCTTTGTCACGTACTTTATCAAGATTGCTTTCAATATCGATATGAGTTTCAACCGTAACCGACATAATTACACCCCCGAAGCTCTGTAATGCGGCATAAACGGTAATTTTGTATTATCCGAAAAGCTGTTTACGGTAAAACTGCTGCCCTTGTAGCGGCTTAGTAAATCCGAAGCACGCTGACCCGATACATCGGCAATCTCGTCCCAAACCTTACCAAGTACAATAATATCACCGGGACATATTGTAAATCCGTTTTCGCTTTCAATGCTCCTGTATGCCTCATTTTGCGGAATACGGCATATATACGTGTCATTTTCACTAAGTACTATGCCGTTTAAAACCTTACTCCGTACCACACCGAAAAAACAGCTTTCAAATGAAATGCGTTGCCATTTTGTAACGGTCCTGCCGTTTGCATCAGGCTCGGTGTATTTATGAAATAACGTTACCACGTCTTTAAATGTGGGGTCAGTCATAACTATCAACCCCCATATAAAGAAGTGGCGTGCCGTCCTCTGCGGTCTCATGTATCAGATAAGTATAAATGACATTACCTGTTTCCGCCGAAATGTCAGCGGCAGATGGCACAGCAAAGCTCTGACTGAGCCCGTCATGTGAAAATGACGATACCCTTCCTGCTATAGCAGGGTCAGCCGATGCCAAAAGGTCACACACACGAGCTATGCACCTGAGCACAGCCTCGGACGGAGTTTTAATCCGCCTGTGCGTTTCTGCTTCAATTATTTTGTGTGCCTGGTAACCGTATCTGTTAAAGGCGGCTTCATCAAGCGTGCCGCCGTATTCCTTGTACTGCTCATACGTCATATACATCAATTCCACCGCCTTTATACTTATTTATTTTCCTTAGGCTTCGGATTTTCCTTAGGCTTATCTTTTGTCTTTACAAGACCGATTATTTTACCCATACCGTCACCGCCTTACGCTTTAGAGTGCATATAAATGCCTGCTGTTTTATTTTCATAAACATCAGCAAGACCGTATGCGCGGTAGAAGAACAACCAGCCGTCACTTTCCTGATTGGCTTCAGGTGATATAATTTTATTCACAGTATGCTTAGGATACTGAAGCAGAGCAGGCTTGTGAATAACCATAAAGTTAATATCAGCTCCGCCGTCTGCCTTTGCAAAACCGCCGTCCTCTTCGCCGCTCGTCTTGCCGTCCTTAAGCTCAATTGCAGTATAAAAACGTGTCTGAGGTACTTTCTTTACAGATGAGAAGGAAGCCAACACCTCTTTTGATTTTGTGGTATCAACAGCAAGAATTGCATTGTGAAGTGTCGGAGTAATAAACAAAATACGGTTTTCATACGGAACTTCATCCTCATCCATTTTGCTCTGTGCTGCAACAAGTGCCGCAAGAACCGCATTACCGTCAGTGAGCGTACCGGTTGCCGCAGAAATTCCGCTTGTACCTGCATACTGTGCAAATCTGAAAGCGTCCATTTCCGGCACAACTCTTGTACGGATAAACTCAGACGAAAGTCTGCCGAAAGCAAGCCCTGCCGTTTCCTCATTATCCATAGCATCAACAGCAAATTTTCTGCCTCTGTCATAGTTAAATGTCACAGTTTCATAATTCAGCGTAACATCGCCTTTGATGTACCCGTCATTTCTTGAATAATCTGCAAGACCGTTCATAGAAAGCTTAGGCACGATAATTTCGTTTGTATTTGCTCCGGCTCTTACAAGAGCTCTGTCACCGTCAAGAATTGATGTTATCGCAGAGTGCTTGTAAACCTCATCAAGCAAATCAATATACTTTTTAAATAATCCAATAGTGTTCATAATAAAAATCTCCTTTCAAATTTTATCTTCCTAAAGAATAGGTATAATTCCGAATTACGCATTCCGAATTCCGAATTATTTTTCGGGCGGAAGTCCCATTACAGCCCTTGCATCGGCAATCGCTGTCGCATCAGGCGGCACATAACCCATACCCGCCATATCACCGGGAGGATTAGGATTTGCAAAAATACCTTCCTTGTCCTTTGTCAGACCTTCAAATATCTCCGCATATCCCTTACCCTTGTTTTCAGGCTTTGCGATTTCCGCTTTCATATCGGCAATAATACCGTTTCTTACATAATCCGATGTAAATTCCTTGTCACCGAAAGTAGCCACAATTGCCGCAGTAAGCTCCGCATCCGCCTGCTTTGCTTTTTCGGCATCATCTCTGTCCTTGATTGTCTGTTTGAGGGTTTCAATCTCTTTTTTAAAATCCTCGGCAGAGCTTGCATTTTCGCTAAGCTCGGTGATTTTGTCTTTAAGGGTCTGTTCATTTTCTTTCAGCTTGTCATTTTCAGCCTTGAGTGCAGTAGTTTTTGCCTTCTCAGCTTCAATATCCTTGCCATTTTCAGCCATAATTTTGTCAATAGCCTCATCTGTAAGACCCTCAATTGCTTTTAAAAATTCTCTTTTCATAAAAAATCCTTTCTTTTGCTACGCTTTTTTACGCTGGTTGCCTCAGCTTGCTCACTTAGTTTTACGTCTTTGCGGACAAAAATTTTGCATTAAAAAAGCACCTATGTTTTACATAAGTGCTAAGGAGGTATTCTCCGTATATTCATACTATAAATCACCTCATTTTAAAATCCGGGAGTAACTTCCTTTATCCCTCTTGCAGTATTATAAAGCCTCTGCATGATACTGTTTTCGGTAAGATATTCAAGTCCCTTTAAAGTAATTTTCATACCGGAAATATCAAATCTGCTGTCACCGTCAACATATTCACGAATATCAACACCCTGCACATATCCGTTTTCATACATCATACGGATATAACAGCCCCAGCGTTCTTTAGATATACCAAGTGCTTCCGGACTTATCCCGTCAAAATCATATTCGGTATAATCCATTGCCTTTTCAAGGGTCTTTAAAATCTTGTAAATGCATTTAAAATTGTCATTCATCATGTATCATCCTTTCTTTTTGGGTATAAAAATACCACCTTACATTTGCTGTAGGGTGGTATTAGCTTAAATCGCTGTATGGGCAATTTCTGCATATTTCTCTCGCTTCATCTATGTTTTCTATTTCTGCCAACTCCGGGGTAGAAGATATTTTAAACATACCCGTTAGACAACACAGAGAATCATAACACAAATCTATATCAATTACTTTCTTATATGCAGGACAATAGTGAGGATTATCATAATCAAGATTATTAGCCATATCTATTTATTACCTCCAATATTTTTAAAGTATCTTCGTCAAAATCTTCTTTCTTCCAGGCGGTTTTATATATCCATTCATCATTATTGCTTGATATAACACTAATGCCGTTCGATGAATAATATATACGCCTTTTGCCACCCCATTGCACAAACATAAATTTGGAATTTTCTTTATAACTTCTGACTTCATCATCAGTTATATGTCGCTCATTCATTCTTTTCAGAATATGCGATGGGTCTTTTTTGCTTTCTGTATCAGGAAGGATATACGCTCTGACGTTATCATTAGGGTAGCACTTCCCTTTTTTGATTTCTAACTTAATAAGTTCTCTGTCGATTTTAACACATTCTATAGGTTTCTCGCTGATATGCCGTGCATAATATTTTACATCTTCCCAAGCCTCAATATTATTATACTTTATTTTTTGGAATTCGTCAATAGTTTTGGGCATATTTTCAGCACCTAAAACGCCAACAAACTGCTTATATTGCTTTTCATCCTTTTTACGATTAACAATAGCCTTGTATTTTGCCTGTCCTGATGGTGTGCTTTCCGCTTTAACCCGTCTAAATCCGCTGACTTGCATTCTCTCAACCTTAGTAGGCAGCCCGCTTACTTCCGACAGCTGATGATACTTGCTCGCCAGAAGGTTAATTTTCTCCTGAGCCTCACGCCGCAGGTCATCATCACCGCCGGCTTTTGCAATATTTGCAATATCCTTCTGCTTTCGTATTTTGGTTTCAATCTTCCTTTGAAGCTGAGTACCATCGTACATCGTACGTTCTTCTCCTTCAAATTCAAACGTGCGGTTATCATTTGTCTTAAGCTCCGCCAATTGCTCCGCTGAATATGCAGGGCGTGAAATGCCGAGAAGTATCGAAAATTTAAAATGCAGACAACCAAAATCATTCAGCAGCGGCTCGGCTTCCTTTTCAAAAGAAGGATAATAAACACCCTTCACCGTCCTTGCTCTGCCTCTGGCATACTGTCTGCCGCCCATAGGTGCGTGCGACGGTCTTGGGTGGCTGTGATAGCTTATTTCATATCCGTCAGCTCCGAACTCTTCACCAATTAAATCAGCCGCAAACTGATTGCACTGTTTAAGTCCCCACAACACATTTTGCCGTACAGCAGTATCAAGCCGCCGTGAATACCCGGTAGCATAATCTACGGTCCTTATTCCGCTATTCGCCATACCTCGCAAAACCTCACGCATAGCGGAGCGGTAATCTGTCATACCTGTCTGTACCTTAGTTACGGCATAGTCCATAAGCTCTGTATATGTATCAGACAGCGACGTTGCAACCTTATCCGCATTTTTAGCAAATACCGGAGCAATACTTTTGCCGCCCGGCTCAAATACCGCAAACGCAGTATGCTGAGTAAGATTGATATATTCATCTGCCGTCTGCTTTGCCGATGATTTTACATATCTTTGCAAGGCTTCATTTTCCTCATACGGAACAAAAGGAATACCCTTTGCTTCATAAAAAGGCTTGGAAAAATTATAATTATCCTTTGCAATAATATCAAACGCCTCGTAAATATCCTGCACATTTTTGCCGCTGATTTCCGACAGAAGAAGCGAAATTCTGTGTAAATCACTACCATAATCGTACATTCTCTGAAGTCTCTGCACATCAGTAGGACGAAGCCTGCCGACCTCTTTTATCATATTGCCGGCAATTGTAAGATATTCCGTATTAGCCTTTTGCAGTCTCTGATATATCCGCTCCGGCAACATATTTATCTGATTTTCATTCAGCATTATTACTCACTCATTCCCACAAGAGAACTTAAATTCGGTTCTTTAGCAGTAATTTCATCAATAGCTTTCTGTGCCGTTTCGGGGTCCTCACCGGTCTGCCAGGCACGTAGCTCAGCCTTGCTTCTTATGCCTATGCTCTGACCGTCCTTCATCTGCTGCCACGTTTCCGCTGAGCTTTCAATCATCGAATAAGACCAGTCAAAACGGCATTCATATTTACCGGCAGGGGAAAGACCGTAGTAATTCGCCAGCACATCACAAGCATAAAGAAAATCGTTTATACCCTTTTCAATTGCTTCTCTGATGTCGGTTATAACAGCGTAGGTATCATACATTCCGGCTTTGATTTCCGTAGCGGTTGCACCTCTTGTCTCCGGAGCTGTAAGTATACCCTTACTTGTCCCGATTTCCTTTTCAAGAAGTTCAAATAAATTCATAAGCCGTGAATAATAACTGCTCTCTCTGATACCCGGGTCAAATATATTAAACATAGAGGCTTCATTTAACGGGTTCTTAGCCGCAAAAAACACCTTGCTTTTTAAAATAGGCTTACCGTTTTTGTCCTTGGCAAACATTCGCTCATCTGCCATTATACGGACCTCTTTAAGCTCAAATTCTTCCTTTATCTGCCCGAGACATTCAATTATTTCGCCTATTATGCGGTCGCAACCGTATGTTATCGGCACTCCGTAATTATCCGCTGTTTTTCTGTTATCTACAGGGGATTTTATAAACCCGAACGGCACACGGTCAACATTTGCAATTGATATATCCTGCAAGAAATCCCACTGCGATAAGCTTGCCGGACTTCCCGTTTCTGTTGTGACTTTGTTTGAGATTAAAAGACTACCGTTTTCGATAGTATAATCAACCCAGCGATAATATGTAATATCTCCTACAGTCACAGTATCAGCCAAAACCGTAGCGGATGTGATTAAATCACCGTTTTTTGCATTAATACCGAGCCTGTCCTGAGATACGATGTCAAATAAAATCTTTCCGCTTTGCACATAAGGCACAATGAGGCTTCCGCCTGTGCCGAGCGACATCGAAGTAATTTTTTTAATCTTACGCCAAACGGAAGCGAGCGTATCACCTAAAATCACAGCACGCTTATTATCCGCTTCTATTGCAATATCACTTTCGGCAGTCGCAAGCGTTGCGAGCTTATTTGCAATTATCGCCGTAAAATTAATATCCGAAATATCCTCATACCGGGCAGTGTTATTTGAATTTTCCCTTTGCTCGGTATCGGTTGTAATGGATTTTTCTCGGTTAAATAATTTTCTTATCTTTTCCCATAAGCCTAAAATCCACATTTTCAGTTCACCAGCCAATCTATATTATATTCAAAGCTATATTCAGCGGCATCTATGATGTCGTTGTTATAGCTTCCGTTGTCAAGTCGCACGTCATCCATTTTTTTATCATCCCATACAGCAGATGAAAAAGCCTCGACAAGCTCCTCGGTTTCTCCTTCAACAAACCGCACTCTGTCGGTAGAGAGAAGTATATTAAGTACACGTATACGGTCTACAATGGGTCTTTTAATTGAATTAAATACCGAATAATGTGTTTTCTCTCTGAGTGAATTTATAAGAACCTGTTCAGCACTGTCCGCATATATTTCAAAAAAGATACCGATTTCCTTGTATATATCATCAAAAGCGGCAACACACCACCGTATCAGCTCATCAGCGGTACTCCCTGCTGCTTTGGCATATTTCGCTTTGATAAAATAAAGCCTGTTGTCATTACCGATACCCGAACACACAATTGCGTGCCCGGATTTATTTCCACCCCAGTCAACCCCGGCAATAACCGAATGCAGGGGAGGGAGCTTTGACCTTTTAATCATAAACCTCTGCGGATTATCCGCTAAGAGCTTGTATATAAGTCCTTCAGCAGGGACCCACTTGCCTAAAATATATCTGTCATAAAATACAGTCCCATAATATTCCTTTTTTAAATTCTCCTTAAAAGCCTTCGGTAAAAAAGGATTGTCGTCAAGCGTGTATTCCTGCAGATATATATCAACGTCACTGTCGATGAATTTTTTAAACCAGTGATTTGGATTTTCAGGGTTGCACGTGCCGTCAAATCTGCTGTATTCTTTGTCGAGACGTGATTTCAGCATACTGAATACGTCCTCGTGCCAGGTCACAACCTCATCACCGTAACAGTATTTGATTGACGACCCTCTAAGACGGTCAACCTGGTTTATCTTGTCAGCTCCGAGGCAGTAAACCTTTTCGCCAAACATAGTAGCCGTATTATCGGAATGAATATCAGATACATATTTGACACCCCATAAGCTCTGGAGTGGCTCAATAATGTTACGCTGGAGCGTTCCTTTCGTATTACCGAGAATGACATTAAGCCCATCCTTGCCGCTTACAGCCCGCAACCGTTTCGGAATAACGAAATAATCCATATAAGTCTTGCCGGAACGCGTCGCACCGCTCTTGACATTCCAGCGATGCACAGCATTATAAAAATATTCCATTTGCTTATCCGAAAAAGCCATTATATATTCCCTCCGATTTTCGCCAGAACCTCATCAAGCTTATTTATATCATCGTCAGTATTTTTGTTATTTTCGCCTATAAGGTCACGTATCTCCTTAAATGCACTCACATCGCCCGTTTCAACCGCACGCAGGAATAAAGAAGCCGTAAGCAGCGCACGGTTATCTATCTTTTTAGGGTCAATTCCCATACGTGCAAGTTTATTCCACGTCTTCTGCTGTGACACAGGCAAATCAAGCAAATCAAGCATACAGTCTTTTAAAAGCTTTTTATTCCTGCGACTTTCGGCGGATTTCTTGCCGCCTTTACTGCCTCTTTTCTTTGCTTCCTCTTTGCTTAAGGTCTTAATAGGTATAAGATTTTTTTCATTCGCCACGTCACCACCTTCCTTCTTGTACTCCCTCCGCCACAACCGTCGGCAATTATATCCGGCACGAAAAAAGACACCCGGTGAAGGATGTCTTTGATATACTTTTCTATATTTTATATTATAGCATAAGAGGATAGTGAAATAAAATGAAAAAATAAAAATTTTTTAAAAAAATTTCAAAAAACCCTTGACAATAGTAAAAGCTCTTACAATCGTTTGGTTGATGATGCAAATAGTTCTCAAGCTCGATGAACTAAGCAAACGAAAGTAAGAGCAGGGCGGATAACCTCCGCCTCCCCTTATGGGGTATTATTATTATATCACAACATCAGAAAATATGCAAGATATTTTAAACATTTTTTTAATTTTGGTTGTATGTTTAAAAATAGTTGATTTTACAAATCTCGGTATATTAGATTATTTACTTCTCGCTCTGATAACCGTAAATATTGTATTGTCAGTTATTCAGTATTGGAGGAAGCGTAATGGCAAGTAACACATCATCAAAGGTAATACAACGTTACAAAAATAAGGTTTATAAGCGTGTGGTTGCAGATTTACCGAAGGAATTAGTTGCAAAATGGGAAGATAAGCTCAAATCTGACAGCATCGGGAAATCTGAATTTATCCGCAATGCAATCAAACTTTATTTGGAGGATGCCGGGGATTAAAGTCCCCGGTTATTTTCTATAACACGCAAAGCCTTTTCTTTGAGGTAATAAATATTCCTCACATCATACCCCAATTCCTCCGCAATACATTCCCAAGTCTTATATTGCAGATACCGCAAAATCAGCAGCTGGCGCAGGGTTGGATTTTTAACCTCATTTATAGCTTCAAATATCTCGTTTTTAACCTCATATAATTCATCAATACGGATGTTTATCTTTTCGGAATAAGAGACGTAGGATATGAATTTATGTTCGATACCGTTATCCTGCGATGTCTGCACCTTATCGCCAGAATAATTAGCTGTGCAGCTGGTAAGCTGATTAAATATCTTCGTCTGCTCAGACAGTAGTATATTAATTTCCTTATTTACGTTATAAGCCCTGTTCAGCCATTCGTGTGTAGTCATCATATCCTCCAATCCAATCCCAAAAAATCCTCATTATCAATAGTAGCTTCAATTATCTGTCCATTCTTGTCCCACAGTGCGGACAAAAAATTTCAAACTCCCATTTGCCATTTACGATTTG
>JAZSKI010000003.1:0-32038 GCA_045534775.1 Clostridia bacterium
TGCTTATGAGGAAATTTCCGAAGTACGAAAGAGGCTTGTGTCCTATATAAAAGACGATAAGCTGACAGTGACAGGTGCATTCCGTAATATTTATCTTGAAGGACCTCCGCAGCATAAAGATAAAAGCAAATTCATCACACAGATTATTGCGATAATTGAATAAAAAAGAATGAAGCCTCGGTTCTGCTGAAAAAGTTGGATAAGCGTTATCTGACAAAACTCGACAAGGCGAAAATTACAGGTATAAGCTTACTATACTGTGGCAATAATAGCTATTGGCTTTTACCGCAATACAGGATACGGCAATGCTGAAGAGCAACCGGAGCGGTATTGAGGATTTTGTACTGAAACGGGCGATTTTTAATCGCTCGTTTTGCCCCTTTCAGGGAAAACCAATGCGTTAAACTTCGGGGTTCGGGGCAGAGCCCGTTTATGCTGTTCTTTCGTCATGCATGATTTCTAACTGACGTATAACAATATCCCGGTTTTTGTACCTCTGTGTCCATTTCTTTGTGATGTTTTGTGATGCAAGATACAGCATCTTTTTTAATGATTCGTCATTCGGAAAAATAGATTTTGTTTTTGTTACTTTTCTGAATTGTCTATTTAATCCTTCAATAATATTAGTTGTATATATTATCTTACGAATCTCAACCGGATATGCAAAGAATGTAGATAATATATCCCAATTATCTTCCCATGACTTTACTGCTGATGGATACTCTCTTTGCCATTTCTCTTTAAATTCAAGAAGCTTTTCAAGTGCAGCTTCTTCATTCAAGGCACCATAAACAAGCTTTAAATCTGCTGCAAATTCTTTAATATGCTTGTATGAAACATACCTGCATGATGAACGTATTTGATGAATAATACATCTCTGTATTCCCGCAAATGGGTATACTGCATTAATAGCCTCTTTGAAACCTGAAAGCCCGTCTACACAGAACAAATCTACATTTTTGACACCTCTGCTCTTGAGTTCATACAATACCCCAAGCCAAAATTTGCTACTTTCATTTGCTCCAACTCATATACCTAAAATATCCTTGTAACCATCTGCGTTTACGCCGAGTACGACATAGGCAGCTTTACTGATGATCTGATGATTTTCACGTATCTTGTAATGGATGGCATCCATAAAGATAAATGGATAATATTCTTCAAGAGGACGGTTCTGCCATTCATTTACTTCAGGTAAAATCTTCTCGCTGATTTTTGAAACAAGTTCAGATGATATATCAATATCATACAAATCTTTTATCTGTTCCTGAATATCACGTGTTGACATACCATGAGTATAAAGAGAAAGGATTTTTTCTTCCAATCCGTCCGCATTCCGTTGATATTTATCAATGATCTTTGGTTCATATTCACCGTTTCTGTCACGTGGTACAGAAATTTCAACCTCTCCAAGTTGTGTTTTGAGCTTGCGTTTTGTAGAGCCATTTCTGTAATTTTTCTTTTCATCATCTGATTCTGTACGAGTATGCTTGTCATAACCTAACTGTTCATCAAGTTCGCATTGAAGCACCTCATTTAATACATCTGCAAACATAGTTTTGATGCTTTCCATAATATCGGTTGTGTTTTTGAATTTTTCGCTTTTTACATATTCTTTGATAAGTTCCTTTGGTATTTTCATGTTGAAAAACCTCCTTGATAAAAATTATTTCTACCATAATTTTCACCAAGGAGGTTTGTTTTTATACTATTTACACAACTTTTTCCGCACCGTCGTACAATATGCTTCCCGATATATATTTTCTTTGGACTTCCCCTCACTATTATCGGTTTTGTAGGTGGCGGCAAACAAAAGAAATTAAATGTTTCAGTAGCTTAATTACATAAAGAATGGGTGATGCACTTTTGAAGTTGCATCACCCATTCTTTATTTGGCTAAAATAAGTTTTCTTGCAAGTATAAACAAACTGTTATCAACAGATGGAATGTCTCGGTATATCGGGTCTTTCATATATTCCACATCAGGGTTGAAGTTAGGATTTACAGATTGATAAAGTTTTACACGAGCATCAAATTCCGCTTCAGCATAAGTGATTTTTCCGGATTTATAATCTTCGATTACGGGAGCGATGATAACTCTGACTTTTTCAAGATTATTTACATAAAAATCAGATCGCAAATACATATCCCGATATTGCCATATTGCATTATTGGCTATATCGACAAGCTCACCGTAGCTATATCCATTTGTCTGACCATTCAGCCAAGCGTTGAAGAATATGAGGTTTGATTTTGCTCTTGCATCGGCATATCCCAAGCCATTCTGTACTTCGGATAATATATCTCCTATGAAACTTTCAACGACAATGATAGCTTCATTTGTGGCATTGCAGGGTGCCGATTCTCTCGGCACCTCTGCTGCACTTGCGGAGAAAGAACTTATTATAATTGATACAATTGATATGATGGATATGATTGATCTTTTCATTTCATTGTACCTCCATAGAACATACAAAATCTCGTAATACAATTTCTTCTGCTGAGTGGCGAATGTTATTCATAGCACCAACCCAAGCCATTTGGTATTTTGCTTTGAGTTCTTCAGTAATACCTTGCTTGACCGCCATATCCTTTATAAATGAATTATATCTGAATTGTTTTATCTTCGGTATAACCGTCATTGATGTGGGAATAGCCGATACAAAAACGGAAAGAAGGTGTATCGTCAAATTCCATGGCAATAACAGCAATTCCCAAAATCTCATCGGGAGAATGTGACGGAAGATTTTTTAAAATAATTCTGTAGTTTTCTTCATCAAAATCAAAATCAATGTCTTGATTGGTATCTGCAAAATAAACTCTTGCAGGTTTACTTTTATATCCGCAAATATTATATATAGCGGTTTTTGGCCAGATATGATTCCAGATGTATACAGTATTTCCTTTTGCGGAAACATTGGATAACATATCAGAACCGTATTCGCCGTAGCAATTGAGCCCTACCAATCCGCGGCAAGCTTTTTGGTCGTTTCCGTAAATAACAGATTGATATTTTTTAATCCACAAGCCCAGCTTATTGAGAGTATCTTTTTCGTAATCTGCTACTGTGCCGTCAGGTCTCGGACCTATATTGAGCAATATATTACCCCGGTTGCAGCAGGCATAAGCAAGCCTTTTCACCAGCATCTGAGGGGTGTACGCATAACTTTTAGCCTGTTCTTCGTCTATGTAACCCCAGCTCATTGTGTTAAAAGTAAAGCAGGCTTCCCAATCTTCGGAATTATTTGACATAACTTCCTCGTGTGTTGTAAAGTCGGAGAACAGTCTGCCTCTGTCATTTATAATAATATCAGGCTGAAGAGCACGAAGTTTCTGGTCACGTTGCAGAGTGTTCCAACCGTCGGCAGATTCGTTCGGATACGGCATATCATACCACAGAACATCTATTTTTCCGTAATTTGAAAGCAGCTCGGTATTTAATTTTTCAATATAATCAAGGAATCTCATTCGTGCCTCGGGATCAAAATCCATACGCTTGGCATCGGGATGCCGCCAATCCATAAGCGATGAGTAAAATCCGATTTTCATATCGTGCTTTCGGCAGGCATCTGTAAATTCTCTGACAATATCTCTTTTACAGCCGTAGTTACAAGAGTTAAACGGGTTGGTTTTTGAATCCCACAGAGAAAATCCGTCATGATGTCTTGTAGTAAGTACGGCATATTTTGCACCGGCAGGTTTAGCTGTTAAAACCCATTCTTCGGCGGCGTTTTCAGCAGGCATAAAGCTGTCGGCAAGCTTTTCATATTCGGCGGGAGGAATGCCGTCCCGTGCCAGAGTCCATTCGCCGCAACCGGTTAAAGAATATAATCCAAAATGGATAAAAAGTCCGAACCGGGCATCTCTCCACCAGGACATTCTCTCAGCTGCGGTATTTTCAAGTACAGCCCTGTACTCAACGGAAGATAATAAATCTCCGCTGAGAATGCGGTTTTTTAATGTGTGAAAAGTATGGTCTTTAAGCTTTTCTTTTAGTTGCAGGTATTCTTTGTTTGTAATAAGCATTTAAATATTCCCCCTTGACTTTTTTAAAAAAAGAGTTATAATGAATATATATTTACTGCTTTTATTGTACCAATAAAGCTTTGTAATGTAAATATAATAAACGATATTAAATATGGAGTTTACGATATGAAAATTATAGATGCACGGCATCTGCCTTCGTTTGAAATTAACCCTGTTGTTGAAGGGACGGCTGTTTTGGATGATGAGTGGAAAGAGACAAATGTAAAAAGCCCGTTTTCCAGACTTTATTATATAAAAAAGGGGACGGCTTATATTTTATGCAACGGGAAGGAGTATAGGGTAACTGCCGGTAACGTATGCCTCATTCCGGCAGAAACCGAATTTTCGTATAAAGGTGTCAGTTATGATGTGATTGAAAAACGATTTTTTCACATTTCAATCCCGACAACGGAGCATTTTGATTTACTTTCGGGTATTAACGGAATTTATGTGATATCAATAAAGGAAGCGAAGGCTGAACAGATATTTGATTTGCAGGCAAAGAATAACTATGCGTATTTGATGGAGTTAAAAAGTATTATATACAGTACGGTTGTTGCTTTTGTAAAAAGATATAATTTCTGCGACATTTTAATCGGTGAATATTCCGGTACAGTAAAGCAAGCTATGGAATACATACAGCGGAACCTTAAAGCAAGCCTTACATTAAAAGAAATTTCAGATGCGGTATTTATATCGGAAAGCAATTTAAGGAAGCAATTCAGACTTGAATTGGGGACTTCTGTAGGGAGATACATAGACAGTCTTATTTTAAATAAGGCGAAAAGTATGTTAATACACAAAAATTATTCGATTAAAAAAATAAGCGATGAGCTTGGATACGGAGAACAATTTTATTTTGCCAGACGATTTAAAGAAATGACGGGTAAAACACCTTCGCAGTACCGCAGGGAAAATAAAGATTTTATGTTATAATCGGAACAGAAAGGAAATAAGCTATGGTAAAAAAACAAAAATAATATTTGATATGGACGGTGTGCTCACAAGCGAGCAGGTGTACCGGAACTGTGCGGCATTTACCGTTTATGAAACGACTGTCAGCCGCAGGTATTTCGGAAAAACGGAAATTGATGTTGACTGGGTAGCTGAAAATGTTGCACAAATCCGCCGAAAAATCTTCTGTGACGATAAAATAATAATGCTACTTAAAAATATGGGATAGCTTGCTGATTGAAGCACTTAAAAACACACATAATAATACCAAATAACAATAGGTGCACCCGTAAATCCCGTAGTTATACGGATTTTACGGATTTATCGAACACGGTACAACTAGTCTGAGAAAAAGAAATACGGGTTATACAAAAAAGGATAAGCAATATGACAGAAAAAACCACTTTTCGCATATATTGTACTAATATAGAAGAAAAGGAAGTGCTGGTATGGCTGAAATTATAGCCTTATGCGTTGCCGTAGCGTTTAATGTGTGGTTTTTTATCGGGTACCTCGGAAACGGAAACGCTTTTCCGAAACCGCTGACCGCCGAGGAAGAGGAAGAATATATTAAAAAAATGCACGAAGGAGACGAGAAGGCACGGCAGATTTTAATTGAACGGAATTTAAGATTGGTGGCTCACGTGGCAAAAAAATATACCAATCCGGGGATGGAGACGGACGACCTGATTTCAATCGGAACAATCGGACTCATAAAAGGAGTTACAAGCTATAACGGAGGTAAGGGAACAAGGCTTGCCACCTATGTGGCGAGGTGTATAGAAAATGAAATTCTCATGAGTATAAGGAGCAGTAAAAAAATCCGGAAAGAAGTATCGGTCAATGAAATTATAGGTACAGATAAAGAAGGAAACAACATCACCCTGATGGATGTCATTGAAGATGATGATAAGCTTATTGAAGATAAGGTGGAGACAAAGCTGCAGATTTCAAGATTATATGCCAAAATGAAAGAGGTGTTAGACCCGCGGGAAATCGAGATTTTAACATGGCGGTACGGCCTTAATAATCGGGAAGAGAGGTCACAGCATGTTATTGCAAAAAGTCTTGGTATATCCAGGTCGTATGTATCGAGAATAGAGAAAAAAGCGTTGCAGAAGCTGAAAGAAATAATGTAAGGAAAATAATGTAAGCAGTAAAGGTGGTTTTGGCACCTTTACTGCTTTGATAGCTTTTATTCAAACATTTCTATATGTTTTTTCATTGCTTTAAAGGATTTGTCGCTTATTACGTGTTCCATACGGCAGGCATCCTCTACGGCAGTTTTTTCATCAACACCGAGAGAAACCAGCAGCTGCGTCAAAATGGTATGCCGCTCAAATATGCTTTCGGCAGTCTGCCTGCCTGAATCAGTCAGAGAGATACAGCCATTATCGTCTACGGTAATATATCCGTCTTTTTTTAAAAGCCCGATGGCACGGCTGATGCTGGGCTTTGAATAATTCATATATTCAGCCACATCTATAGAACGGACGGACGGATTCGCCTGACACAAAACATAGATGGACTCTAAATACATTTCTCCCGATTCCTTCATAGTAAACTCATCTCCCTTCCATAATATTTTACCACAAAACATACAAAAAATCAAGTATTTGAAAAAAATTCCAAAAAAATACTTGACAGACGGGAAAAAATATGCTATACTATTCCATAGTTAGCAGAGGCTAACTATAATTTACAGAGGGTGGTTAGCGGTGGCTAACTATAAAAGGAGGTGAAGCTATGACTCTGAAGGAAGCAAGGGAAGGTGAGGAATATATAATCCGAGGCGTTGAAACCGATGACGAAGAATTAAACTCTTTCTTATTCTCTCTCGGCTGCTATTCAGGTGAAGCAATTACTGTAATTGCATTTAGAAAAGGCGGCTGTACCGTTTCAATTAAAGACGGAAGGTATAATATAGATAATCAGTTGGCAGAGGCTATAATTGTTTAATATAGCTTCTTAAGCCTTATTTTTTTGATAAGTAGTTAGCCACAACTAACTCAAATATATAATATAATCCGGTAAGGATTTGATAATAAGGAGGAATATATCATGAGAATTGCTTTAACAGGCAATCCGAACTCCGGTAAAACCACAATGTATAATGCTCTGACCGGCCGTAATGAGAAGGTTGGTAACTGGGCAGGTGTTACCGTTGAGAGGAAAGAACACCCAATTAAAAAGGCTTACTTTAAGGGAGACGAAGAACTTATCGCTGTGGACTTGCCCGGTGCTTATTCGATGTCACCTTTTACATCTGAAGAAAGCATCACAAGCTCCTATGTGAAGAAGGAAAACCCTGATGTCATCATCAACATCGTGGATGCTGCAAATCTTAGCCGTTCTCTTTTCTTCACAACTCAGCTTTTAGAGCTTGGCGTACCTGTTGTTGTTGCTCTTAACAAAAGCGACATCAACGAAAAGAAAGGCACAAAAATTGATGTTGCAAAGCTTTCTGAAAAGCTTGCTTGCCCTGTAATCGAAACTGTTTCTGTTTCCGCAGAAGGCCTACAGGCAGTTGTTGAAGCTGCGGTAAATGCTGTGGGTACAACACAAGCTACAGTTTATTCACAGGGAAGTATTGACCTTACAAGCAAAGATGCAGTTGAAAAAGCCGACCGTAAACGTTTTGAATTCGTGAATAAAATTGTAAAAGAAGTTGAAACCCGTAAGGTTCTTACAAAGGATAAGATGTTCGGAGATAAAATCGATGCCGTTCTTACAAATAAATGGCTTGGTATTCCAATTTTTGCTGCTGTTATGTTCCTTGTGTTCCATATTTCTCAGGCCGAAGGACCTCTTGGACTTGGTAAATGGCTTGAAGGTATATTAGCCGGTGCGGTGGAATCCTTCCAAGGTTATATTGGCGAGCTTTTGGCAGATGCACATCCACTTCTTTCAGCTATCCTTGTTGACGGTATCATCGGCGGCGTTGCAGCTGTTGTAGGTTTCTTGCCGCTCGTTATGGTAATGTATTTCCTTATCGCACTTTTGGAAGACTGCGGTTATATGTCAAGAGCCTGTGTCGTTCTTGATCCTATCTTTAAAAAGGTTGGGCTTTCCGGTAAATCTGTAATTCCGTTTGTTATCACAGTTGGTTGTGCAGTACCCGGTATAATGGCAAGCCGTACAATCCGTAACGAGCGTGAGCGCAGAGCCACTGCTATGCTTGCTCCCTTTATGCCTTGCGGCGCTAAAATTCCTGTAATTGCCCTTATTGCAGGAGCATTCTTTGATAATGCAGGTTGGGTTAGCACACTTATGTATCTTTCAGGTATTGTATTGATTTTCCTCGGTGCTTTACTTGTAAACAAAATTGCAGGTTATAAGGCAAGAAAATCATTCTTTATTATCGAATTACCGGAATACAAAGTTCCATCGTTGTGGAGTGCTTTTAAATCAATGTGTAGCCGTGGATGGGCTTACATTGTAAAAGCTGCAACAATTATACTCCTTTGTAATATGGCAGTACAGATTATGCAGACATTTACCTGGAGCTTCCAAGTAGCAGAAACTGCGGATGCTTCCATTCTTGCAACTATTGCAAGTCCGTTTGCGTACATACTTGTTCCGATTGTTGGTGTACTTTCGTGGCAGCTCGCAGCAGCGGCGGTTACAGGCTTCATTGCAAAAGAAAATGTTGTTGGTACACTTGCAGTTTGCTTCGTAGGCCTTGAAAATCTTATTGATACAGAAGAGCTTGCTCTTATGGAAGGTGCAGGTGCAGAGGTTGCTACAGTATTTGCAATCACAAAGGTTGCAGCGCTTGCATACCTTATGTTTAACCTCTATACTCCTCCTTGCTTTGCTGCTATCGGTTCTATGAATGCAGAAATGAAGAGTAAAAAATGGCTTTGGGGTGGAATTGGTCTTCAGCTTGGTGCAGGTTATACTGTTGCATATTTAGTTTACACAATTGGTACACTTATCAATGCTCCTGCTTCACTTAATGTTGGTGCTGCGATTAGCGGTCTTGTTATTGTTGCTGCTTTGGCTTTATTGGTTGTTGGTCTTATCAATAACACAAACAAGAAACTTAAAGAGGAATATGCTTTAAGCTCTGCAGTTTCAAATAATACAAGCATTAGAGTATAATGATTACAAATATAATTTTGGTGATAATTCTTCTGCTTATTGCAGGAGGTGCAGGACTGTACCTTTACAGAGCAAAAAAGCGCGGGGAAAAATGTATAGGCTGTCCTTACGGAAAGCAGTGCAACGGTAAATGTAACAGCAGGGGAAACGAGTGTTATAAATAATCGGCAAATTAATATAAAAAGCTTTATATACAGGTATCGAACATATATGGTTGCATATTCAACATATATCGGAGGAGATACCTGTGCTTTTTTATATGACATATTTTCTGCAGTATGTTTGAAGGGAGACTTATGTGCAGCTTTATAAAAGGACTGAAAAAATTGCACCGCAAAATTTTTCATCTTTACTTTTGCGGGATTGTATGATATACTGAATATATGATAATTATGAGATGGGAGAAATAATATGAAACGGATTGTTACCGGAATTTTAGCTCACGTGGATTCGGGAAAAACTACTCTTTCCGAAGCCCTTTTATATAAGACGGGCGAAATCCGTAAAATAGGTCGCGTTGACCATGGCGATGCTTTTCTGGATAATAACGAAATAGAACGTGACCGCGGTATAACGATTTTTTCAAAGCAGGCAGTATTTATGTCGGGCGATACGGAAATAACCCTGCTGGACACACCGGGACACGTGGATTTTTCTATAGAAACGGAACGGGTGCTGAGCGTTCTGGATTACGCGGTGCTGGTAATAAGCGGCTCGGAGGGCGTGCAAAGTCATACGGAAACCCTGTGGAGACTTCTTGCCATGTATCAGGTGCCTGTTTTTATTTTCGTTAATAAAATGGATATGTCAGGCTACAGCAGGGAGACCATGACAGCCAATATCCGCAGTAAGCTCAGCGATGGGTGCGTACCCTTTGAGGGAAACGAAGATACCTGCGAGGAGCTGGCACTTTGTGATGAGAAAATGACCGAAGACTTCCTTGATGGCGGCTCAATAAAAAAAGAGGATATAATCCGCAGTATAAAAGAAAGAAAAGTATTTCCCTGCTATTTCGGCTCGGCACTTAAAACGGAAGGGATAGACGAGCTTCTCGGCGGGCTGGAGAAATATACGGAGGAATCCGTTTGCGGCGAAGAGCTTTCCGCTACAGTCTTTAAAATTTCCGAGGACGAAAAGGGCGAGCGACTGACGCATCTTAAAATCACCGGCGGCAGGCTGGCGGTTAAGGAAGTAATTGATGAGGAAAAAATTAATAATATAAAAATATATTCGGGTAAAAAATTCAAAACCGTAAACGAAGCGGTAGCCGGGACAGTCTGTGCCGTAACCGGTCTTACAAAAACCTATCCGGGACAGAGCATAGGACAGCATCGGGCGGACAGCGGTATGGTCCTTGAACCGCCTCTGACCTACTGCGTCATTCCGCAAAATGGGGTGGATATTCATACGGCTATGGCAAAGCTCAGGAAGCTGGCGGAGGAAGAGCCACAGCTTAAAATTCTGTATGATGAAAGAGTAGGCGAAATCCATATACAGATTATGGGCGAGGTACAGCTGGAAATTCTGAAACGTATAATTTCCGAACGGTTCGGTATGGAGGTGGAATTTGCAAGAGGCGGTATAGCTTACAAGGAAACCGTATCGGAAGCCGTTGAGGGTATGGGTCACTATGAACCTTTGCGACACTATGCGGAGGTGCGACTGTATATTGAGCCTGCGCCCAGAGGAAGCGGAGTGCAGATAGAAGCCTCCTGCAGTGAGGACCTTCTGGGCAGAAACTGGCAAAGACTTATAATGACACATCTAAGAGAAAAAAATCATAGAGGCGTGCTGACAGGCTCACCTCTTACGGATGTGAAGATTACGCTGACGGCAGGAAAAGCCCATAATAAGCATACCGAAGGCGGCGATTTCAGACAGGCTACCTATCGTGCCGTGAGACAGGGTCTGAAAAGTGCAAAATCTGTTTTACTTGAACCGTGGTACAGCTTTAAAATGGAGCTGCCGAGCGAAAGTGTAGGTCATGCCATGACGGATATTGAGCTTATGTGCGGCAGGATTTCATCTGTTGAAACAGCGGACAATACGGCGGTAATAAAGGGAAACGCACCTGTATCGAAAATGTGGAACTATCAGACAGAGCTTGTGAGCTACACAAAGGGCCGGGGAAAAATATTCTGCCTGCCGTCAGGCTATGAGCAATGCCACAACAGTAGTGAGGTTATTGCGAAAAAGGGCTATGACAGCGATGAGGATGTCAGAAATCCTGCCGATTCGGTTTTCTGTGCAGGCGGTGCAGGCTTTACGGTAAAATGGGATAAGGTCGCCGAATATATGCACACGGAAAGCGTTATAAAGAAACAAAAAGAGCAGAAAACGAAAAATCTGGTAAAAGAATATGTGGAACATCTGGCGGACGACAATGAGCTTATGAGAATCTTTGAAAAGACCTACGGACCCATTAAACGCAGACCGCCCGAAGCAGTCAGAATCGGTAGCGAAAAGCCAAAGGAAAAGGTAAAACTCAAACAGCGGAAAGCCGATAAGGAATATGTGCTGGTAGACGGGTATAATATAATCTTTGCATGGGAGGATTTGGCAAAGCTCGCAAGAGAAAATTTAGATGCTGCAAGAAGCAGTCTTATAAATATTCTGTGTAACTACAGCGGTATGAGAGGCTGTGAGCTTATAGCGGTTTTTGATGCTTATAAGGTCAAAGGCAACCCGGGTAGCGTGGAGAAAATTCATAATATCAGCGTTGTCTATACAAAAGAAGCAGAAACTGCCGATGCCTATATTGAACGAGTAACCCACGAGCTTGGGAAAAAACATAATAATATAAGAGTAGCCACCTCGGATGGGCTTGAACAGCTTATAATCTTAGGCAACGGGGCCTACCGTATCTCCGCCACAGCCTTCCGCGATGAAATAAGACAGATGGAAGAAAGCATACGGGAATATACGGAATAACAGTATAAAAAAATTCATAGCGGTTGCTATGAATTTTTTTTATGAATATATCATAGAATTTATTGATTATAACTAAAAGGGGTTTTATCTATGATAATTTTAATAAAACGGAAACGGTTTACGGCTATGGTGTCGGCGATTATTCTGGCGGCGGCGGTTGTTGTGGGGATTTATGAGATAACGGGCAGGGAGACAGCGGCTGTTCCTGCGGGGAACAGGGCCGTTATAATTGATGCGGGACACGGCGGTGCGGACGGTGGTGCGGTAGGCACTGACGGTACGGTGGAGAAGGATTTGAATTTACAGCTGGCACTTAAGGTGCAGGAGCTGCTTGAAAAAAGCGGTTGTACGGTTTTTATGACGAGAAGTGAAGATATTTCCCTCAGCACGGCCGAGGACGATGCCAAACGTCAACGGAAAATGGCGGATTTAAACAACCGTAAAAAAATGATGCAGGACTATGAGATAGATGCTTTTGTAAGTATTCACATGAATACCTTTCCTCAGCCTCAGTATAAGGGAACGCAGGTTTTTTATGCTTCAAAGCCTGAAGCATCAAAGCTTCTGGCGGATTTAATTCAGCAGGAGGCAGGGAAGGTTGACAGCGAAAATCAAAGGGTAGCCAAGGACGAAAAAGGCGGAATTTACATATTGCAGGAGGCAATAGTGCCGGCGGTTGTAGTGGAATGTGGATTTTTATCCAATGCGGAGGATTTGGAAAGACTTAAAGGGGATGAATATCAGGATAAGCTGGCAACGGCGATTTATAACGGGATTATAAGATTTTTTACCGAAAAATAAAGGGGTTGAGCGAAGGATGGACAAAAATTTTTATTCTCTGGAGGGAGAGGGAAGCTGTCTCATAAAGGAGTTTGTGAAAAACTCAAAACCATATATTCAGGTCAGCGTATCAAATGCCCCTAAGCTTTCTGAAAACGAAATATTCAAGCTGTACAAAAAAGGAAATGAGGGCTATGATATAATAGGCTCTCTTGAAGGCACGAAAGGCGTTTTTGAAGGGAAATACAAGGCGGGGGATTTGGTGGTTATGCGGAAAAATCTGCTGACGGGAAAAAGCTCTGTGGAGTTTGGAGAGTCCCGGAGGCTTGAATGGCAGAAAATATGCGGTTATTACAGTCCTTGCAGATACAGAGCGTTTCTGGCGGTTTTGGCGGAGATTAAGGATAAAATAAGAGAAAACGGCGGCTACTATGCGGGAAGCAGAGGCAGCAGCATAACGGCGGCGGTAAGAGCAGATGAAAATCCCTTCGGCAGAATGAAAAAATATGCGTGGAGGATAAATATAAACGGCGAGGGCTGTTACGCCGTTACGGTAGGAAAGGATGAAAAAGGAGAGTATTTTGTAATAAAATAAATCAGGATAGAATTAAAATCTCTGAATTGCATATAAAAGGCGGTTCAGAGTTTTTTGTTGCAGTTTTTTAAAAAGAAGGGTTTACACCTAGGATATGTGGGTATAATTGATATATAATGTGCATTATGTAATGAATAATTTGTTCAATTATCACATTGAAAACCCGCGCTTAAATGTAGTATAATAGAATAATGTGGAATATTATTAGAAGATGCAAATATTTAGGAGGTTTTCATTATGGAAATTACAAAGGAACAAGTAGAGACAAACGTACTGCAGCTTGAAATAAAAGTACCTGCAGACGAGTTTGAAAAGGCGGTACAAAAGGCGTATCTTAAAAATGTTAAGCATATAAACATCCCCGGCTTTAGAAAAGGTAAAGCTCCCCGTAAGTTAATTGAAAAAAACTACGGTGAAGGCGTGTTCTTTGAAGATGCGGCTGATATGCTTCTTCAGGATACATATCCCGAAGCGCTTGAACAGGAAGGAATAGAACCTGTTGCACGTCCTGAAATAGAAGTAAAAGAAATCGGCTACGGTAAAGACTTTGTTTACACAGCTAAGGTAACAGTTAAGCCTGAGGTTAAATTAGGTAAATATAAGGGTCTTAAGGTAACTAAGATTGAATATGCCGTAACAGACGAAGAAATTGATAATATGAAAGAAAGAGCGGCACGTTTTGTTGATGTTACAGACAGAGCTGCTGAAAAAGGCGATGTTGCTGTTATTGATTTTGAAGGCAGCGTGGACGGCACAGTATTTGAAGGCGGAACAGCTCAGAACCACAATCTTACCTTAGGTTCGGGTCAGTTTATCCCCGGCTTTGAGGAACAGATTGAAGGTCACAGCATAAATGACGAGTTTGATGTAAATGTTACCTTCCCCGAAGAATACCATGCAGAAGAGCTTGCGGGTAAAGCGGCAGTATTCAAAGTAAAAATCAACGGTATCAAAACAAAACAGTATCCTGAAATTGATGATGAATTCGCAAAGGATGTAAGCGAATTTGATACTCTTGAGGAGCTGAAAAATGCCACAAAAGAAAAACTGGTTGAAAACGCACAGAAACGTGCACAGCGTGACCAGGAAGAGGTTATAATAGACGAGGTTCTCAAAAAGGTTAAGGTTGAAATTCCTGCGGCTATGATTGATAACCAGATTGAAGAATATATAAACGAAGCAAAATACAGACTTCAGGCACAGATGCCGGGTATTACCTTTGAGCAGTACCTTGAATATACAGGCGGCAGTCTTGATGATTTCAAAGAACAGAGCCGTGAACGTGCTGAAAAGGATGTTAAGGTTTCTCTCGCAATCGAAGCTATTGCAAAGGCAGAAGAGATTACTGTATCTGACGAAGATATTGATGCAGAAATCAAGAAAATTGCTGAGCAGTATAAAATGGAAGAGGATAAGGTTCGTGCTATCATCAATGCAGAACAGGTTAAAGAAAGTCTCCTTCCCAGAAAGGTTATTGATTTCTTAGTTGCTGAAACAAAAATAGCATAAGCCCGGGCAGACAAACGGGCAGAAAGGCGGTTATCATGTACGAAAACAATTATTTGCCCATACCTTACGTAATTGAACAAACAAGCAGAGGCGAGAGGTCTTATGACATATATTCCAGATTACTTATAGACCGCATAGTTTTCTTAAACGGTCAGGTAACAGATGATTCTGCTTCTGTAATAATAGCACAGCTTTTATTCCTGGAAAGTCAGGATCCCGATAAGGATATAAGCTTCTATATCAACAGTCCGGGCGGTTCTGTAACTGCGGGGCTTGCGATTTATGATACTATGAACTACATCAAATGTGACGTTTCCACAATTTGTGTAGGACTGGCGGCAAGTATGGGTTCTTTCCTTTTATCATCAGGTGCAAAGGGAAAACGTATTTCTCTTCCAAACAGTGAAATCCTCATACATCAGCCTCTGGGCGGTACGCAGGGTCAGGCTACGGATTTAAAAATTTATACGGATAATATATTGAAAATACGTAAGAAGCTGAACACTATCCTTGCAGAAAATACGGGCAAATCGCTTGATGTTATTGAAAAGGATACGGACAGGGATAACTATATGACTGCTGAGGAAGCTCTGGAATACGGTCTTATAGATAAGATTATCACAAAACGATAAAATGGTGGGGGTGGATGTAAAAGTCTGCCCTTTTTAATCATTCACCAAAAAATGTGAGCAGAAAGGATATGAAAAATGGCACGAGAAGTTAAAAATAAGCGTTCTTGCTGTTTCTGTCTGAGAACAGAGGATGAAATCCTTGACGGAGTTTTATTACAGGGCCCCGATTGCTATATATGCAGTGACTGCGTAACAGACTTGAATGTTTATCTGGAACAGATTTATGAAAAGCAGGGCAAAGGCGGTAAACCGGGTATGGATAACTTGCCGAAGCCTATGGAAATAAAAGAAATCCTTGATGATTATGTTATCGGTCAGGAAAAGGCTAAAAGGGTGCTGTCCGTTGCGGTGTATAACCACTATAAACGCCTTTACGGACCGAAGACCAAAGAAGATGCGGAGCTGCAGAAATCCAACATTTTATTACTCGGTCCTACAGGTTCGGGAAAAACCTTGTTGGCACAGACTCTTGCTAAAATTTTAAATGTACCCTTTGCCATCTCAGATGCCACCTCCCTTACAGAAGCAGGCTATGTAGGCGAGGACGTTGAGAATATTCTTCTGAGACTCGTGCAGGCGGCGGATTATGACATCGAAGCGGCACAGAAGGGTATTATCTATATTGATGAGATAGATAAGATTACCAGAAGAAGCGAAAACCCCTCCATTACCCGTGATGTAAGCGGCGAGGGCGTTCAGCAGGCACTTCTTAAAATTATTGAAGGTACGGTAGCCTCGGTTCCGCCACAGGGCGGCAGAAAGCATCCGCATCAGGAGTTTATACAGTTTGATACCACAAACGTTCTCTTTATTTGCGGAGGCGCTTTTGACGGGCTTGAAAATATTATTCAAAACCGTATCGGCAAAAAAGCCCTGGGCTTTGAGGCTGAAACAGGCGAAAATGTGAAGATTTCAAAAGAAAATGCCTTTTTATATACAACACCTCAGGATTTGCTGAAATTCGGTTTAATTCCCGAATTTATCGGCAGACTTCCTATGGTGACAGCTCTGGAATTACTTGACGAGCAGGCATTGATACGAATATTGACAGAACCTAAAAATGCCATTACAAAACAGTACAAGCGTATGCTTGAGCTTGATGGGGTGGAATTGGAATTTGAAAAGGAAGCCCTTTTGGAAATTGCAAAGGAAGCCATTGCAAAGAAAACCGGAGCAAGAGGACTTCGTGCAATTATTGAAGAGGTAATGCTTGAAACTATGTTCACAGTTCCGTCCGATGATACAGTAGAAAAATGTATTATTACATTGGATTCGGTGAAAAACCGTGCAATGCCAAAGTTGATAAAAAAAGCAGAAGAACTGCCTTTGGCAGAATAATTAAACAGTATACAATATATAAATTCAACGGCGTTTAAATATCCTGTGCCAGCTTTCTGAGTCACGGGATATTTCTTTTCTTTTTCCGTATCATACCTGCAACGGCTTTTTGGGCGGCAGAAGGAGTATACTGTTCAAATTAAATTATTATATTTATAAAAAATATCCTGCAGGGTATTGACATTTTTGCTTTTTTTGTATACAATATATGTTAAGGGTTTAACAATCATATTATGAAAGGATGAGTATAATGAATGAAGCAATAAAGAATGCAACCGAAAAGTTTGCAATATTATTGGAAAAACAGCTTGAAAGAAATGAAAAAATAAAGGCAACCAAGGAATTTACCGATTACAGCAAGTTAGACAAGCTTATTATAGGTGTTGTAGGCGGTGACGGCATCGGTCCTGCCATTACGGCAGAAGCACATCGTGTGTTGGAATATCTTTTAGCTGATAAGGTAGCTGAAGGTAAAATAGAGTTCCGTGTAATTGACGGGCTTACAATCGAAAACCGTGCTAAGGTGATGAAAGCTATTCCCGATGATGTTCTGGCGGAAATGAAAGAATGTCACGTACTGCTTAAGGGTCCTACAACGACACCCCGTGCAGGCGACAAATGGCCTAACATTGAAAGCGCCAATGTTGCTATGCGTAAGGAGCTTGACCTTTTTGCCAATATAAGACCCGTAAAGGTTCCCGAGCAGGGTATTGACTGGACCTTCTACCGCGAAAACTCCGAAGGTAGCTATGCTTTGGGAAGTGACGGTATACATATTACAGACGAAATAGCTTTTGATTTCTGCGTAACCACAACAGAAGGTACCTACAGAATAGCAAAAGCGGCTTTTGAATATGCTAAAAAGACAGGTAAAACCAGAGTAACAGCAGTTACTAAGGCTAATGTTGTTAAAACTACAGACGGAAAATTCCTTAACATCTGTCAGGAGGTTGCAAAGGATTATCCCGAAATTCAGTTTGATGACTGGTATATTGATATAATGACAGCAAAATTGGTTGATGAGAAGAGAAGAAAAGATTTCCAGGTTCTTATTCTGCCTAATCTCTATGGTGATATTCTTACAGACGAAGCCGCAGAATTCCAGGGAGGCGTAGGTACGGCAGGAAGTGCTAACCTCGGTAAAAGATATGCTATGTTTGAGGCTATTCACGGTTCCGCACCGCGTATGGTTGAAGAGGGCAGAGCCCAGTATGCAGACCCCTGCAGTATGCTGAGAGCTTGTGTAATGCTTCTTGAGCATATCGGCGAGGTTGAAATTTCAAGGAAGCTTGAAAAAGCTCTTGATATTTGTATGTACACCGAGAGAAAGCTTGTTATGACGGGTAGAGATACAGGCGCTACAAGCCGTGAGTTTGGTGATTATGTGCTTGAAACTATGAAAAAACAATAGTTGAAGGGATGAAGGTGTAGTGGATATAAAACCTGTGTCCGGAGTAGTCATAAGACGACTGCCCCGATATTACAGATACCTCGGTGAGCTTCTTGCAAGCGGAATTACGAGGATTTCTTCTAAAGAGCTTTCGTCAAAAATGAGGGTAACAGCATCACAAATCAGACAGGATTTGAACTGCTTCGGCGGGTTCGGACAGCAGGGCTATGGCTATAACGTAGAGCATTTGCATACGGAAATAGGGAAAATCTTAGGTATCGACGGCGGAAGAACTATGATAATCGTAGGTGTCGGCAACCTGGGCAAGGCTATAGCAGGTTACGGTAGCTTTAAAAGAAGAGGTTTTGCCCTGAAGGGTATGTTTGATGTTGATGAAAAGTTAATCGGAACAAAAGTCGAAGGCATCGAGATTATGGGTAGCGATAAGATGAAAGAGTTTGTCCGTAAGAATAAAATTGATATAGCGGTGCTGACAATCCCCAAAGGCTGTGCACAGGAAACAGCAGATGTTTTGATTGAAGCAGGTATTAAAGGTATATGGAATTTTACCCATAAAGAGCTGACAGCACCCGAATCGGTTGCACTTGAAAATGTCCACATGTCCGACAGTCTTATGACATTATCGTGTAAAATCGGACGGGTAACATCAGAAAATTAAATATAAAACAAGAAAACAGCAATGTCACCCGGGGGGCGGCATTGCTTGTTTTTATAAAACACAAATTCTTTTAGAATATTTTTAAAAAAGTGTTGACAAAAACAAAAAGTTGTGATATAATGTATAAGTCGCGTGGAGAGATGTCCGAGTGGTTTAAGGAGCTAGTCTTGAAAACTAGTGATGCGAAAGCACCCAGAGTTCGAATCTCTGTCTCTCCGCCAAAAATCCTCGTTCGCCGGAACGGGGATTTTACCTATTCACTATTCACTATTCCATAAAAACGAATGGGGATTTTGAAGTGATAAGTAACAGTAAAAAGAAAAGGAAATTTTACTTACGCAAAAAAATATTGAATTAATAATCAATTTGCGCTGTATCAAATTTCAGTTGACCAATATAAATTTTATCTCTACCACCAAAAAAGAGGCTGTGACAATGCCGTGTCACAGCCCCTTTTGATATTAAAGCAAATCGCTTAATTTTTCTTCTAATTCTTCTTTGAATTTCTTATCAGCACCGGGTTTATCAAGGAGGGCAAACATATTCTTTTTATAAGCCTCAACACCGGGCTGGTTAAAGGGATTAACTCCCAGAATATATCCGCTGATACCGCAAGCCTTTTCAAAGAAATATATCATATAACCAAAGTTATAAGCATCAAGCTTCGGAATATTTACTATAATATTGGGAACACCACCGTCGGTATGTGCGGCAAGAGTACCTAAAAAGGCTTTTTTGTTAACGCTGTCGAGAGTTTTTCCCGCAAGGAAATTAAGACCGTCAACATTTTCTGCATCTTCTTCTATAACAATATCCTTTTCGGGAGTCTTCACATTAAGGACGGTTTCAAAAATATTTCTTCTGCCTTCCTGAATATACTGACCCATAGAGTGAAGGTCTGTTGAGAAATCAACAGCGGCAGGGAAGATACCTTTATTATCTTTGCCCTCACTTTCGCCGAAAAGCTGTTTGAACCACTCGGCAAAATAATGAAGCTTAGGCTCGTAATCTACGACGATTTCTGTGGTTTTACCTTTGTTATAAAGAATATTTCTGCAAGCGGCATAGGTGTAACAGGAATTTTCCTTTGACAGGTCCTTTAACTCATCATAAGCATCTAAAGCGCCCTGCATCATAGCATCTGTATCAATACCCGAAACGGCAATGGGAAGTAATCCCACAGCTGTAAAAATACTGTATCTGCCGCCGACATCGTCAGGGACAACAAAGGTTTCCATACCTTCGCTGTCAGCGAGTCCTTTTAACGCACCCCTTGCTTTATCGGTGGTAACATAAGTACGTCCGGTTGCTTCTTCCTTACCGAATTTTTCTTCAAGCAGTTTTCTGAGAAGTCTGAAAGCAATGGCAGGCTCGGTGGTAGTACCCGATTTTGAAATTACGTTAATTGAGAATTTCTTATCTTTGAGATAATCCAACAGCTCGGATAAATAGGTGGAGCTTATGGAATTACCTGCATAAAGAATCTGAGGAGTGTTTTTGCCGGCAGAAAGGTTATAGAAATTACTGCTCAGAGCTTCAATAGCCGCTCTTGCACCAAGATACGAGCCGCCGATACCGATAACCACCAATACCTCGGAATCTTCGCAAATTTTCTTGGCAGCAGCCTTGATACGAGCATATTCTTCCTTGTCATAGTTTTTAGGAAGCTCAACCCAACCTAAGAAATCATTACCTTCGCCTGTGCCATCGTGAAGCATCTTATGTGCCGCTTCAACGGCATACCAAAGTTTATCAACCTCACAAGAGAATACGGCTCTGCTGTAATCAATGTTGATTTTTTTCATTTTAAAAACCCCTTTTATATTTTATTTTAATCTGTTGATTAATTTTTCTGCTTTTGATTTTCTTCTAAACAGCCTGCGGCTGTCCGTATAACAAGCAGCAAGCTTTTTCGTTGCCGTTGCACTTTGAGCAGATGCCTGTTTATAATATTTTTCCGCAGTCCTGAGGGAGGTTTTGAAATAATAATCACCCAAAATCTCAGCTGATTTGCAGCTTCCGAGAGAGGCGGCGGAAGCGTATAATTTTACAGCATCCTCACCGTTTTTTACCTTAATTTCCGCTAAAAGCTCAATCGCCTGTATGTGATTTAATTTTGCCGCACCGCTAAGCAGGTCCATAGCCCGGGCTGTATCTTTTTCAAGCAAATCCGCACCTATGGTATACATAGCGTGGGCGTTATAGTTAAGCAAATTATACAAATTTTTTCCGGCACTTTCGTTACCTTGATTTTTCGCTTGCTCATACCAAAAAACAGCTTTTATGTAATCGCCTTTTTTTCTGTAACGGGTAGCTACATTGTTCTGAGCCTTGTCGTACCCCTTCTCAGCCGCCATAAGATATAATTCAAAGGCTTTTTCAGCATCCGGACGGCATAAAATGCCTTCGGTATAAATGGTTGCCAATCTGAAAATGCTTTTATTATCTCCCGTATCGGCACAAGCCTTAAAATATGAAAGAGCTTTTTCAAAATCCTTTTTTACAATTTCGCCGTCACGGTAAATAATCGCCAGCTTGTACATAGCATCAAGGGACCCTGCACCTGCGGCTTGTGTATATAGGTCTACAGCCGTTTCGTAGTTACATTTTACCCCTCTGCCGTACATATACTGTTCGGCAAGAGAAAACAAGCTTTCTGTTTCAGTCATCTGCATAAGCCTCCTGTTTTATTCTTGCGGTTTATAAAGCATTTCGTGACCGACAGACAGATATTTATTGTCGATGGTATCCTCAATAAGCTTGCAGATATAGTCATAATCAAACCCGTCTATACCGTGAAGAGCCGCCTTCTCGGGGCTGTAGTTGTCCCATAAATAAACGGTGTTTTTAGAGAAATTACTGCCATAATGGGTCACAAGCGGGATAAAGCCCAGTGCGGACAGCTCCGCATTACCGGGTACGCCCGTAAATTCAGCCTTAAGCATACCACCAAGCATTGTGCGTGCAACCTCCTGCGAAGAAATAAAGTTGCCGAGGGAATATGCAACGGGCATAAGCCTGCCATCGCTTCTGGTTAAGGTTTTTATGGGCTGAATTACATGGGGATGGTGACCTATAACCAAATCGGAATTACAATCAGCGGCAATCTGCGCATACATCGTCTGCTCGTCATTTTCCTCCATAGTGTATTCCTCGCCCCAATGGAAAGAAACAATTAAAATATCACAACGACTGCGAAGGTCGGTAAGCTCCTGACGGATTATATCCTTCTTCATATAAGAGATGCTGTAGATGCTTTCGCCGCGTATGCCGCTGTTACTACCATAAGTATATGCGGCAAACCCAAAGGTGAGACCATTTTTTTCAATAACAGCGGTGCTGTCGTCATATACACCTATTACCGAAACAGGCTTGTCCTGCCAATAAGCCGTAGTGTTGTTAACTCCCTCTGCCGCCGCATCATAAAAATGGTTGTTGGCGTGATTAATCACGTTGAACCCCATTGAAATCAACTCGTCACCAAGCTCATAAGGCGAATTAAAGGAAGGATATGAGCTTATACCAAGCTCCTCACCGCCTATGGGAGTTTCCTGATTTATAATATTAATGTCGGAGTCTATGTAATCACGGACATTTATGTAGGCATAGGAAAAATCATATCCGTCTCCGCCCGCATAAGCATTTGCCTGCTTATATATGGGCGAATGTATTAAATTATCGCCCACAGCCGTTAAAGTAACGGTCACAGGAGCAGGTTCGGGCGTTGTCGCAGGGGCTACAGCAGGCTCTGACCGATGACATCCGCAACCGCTGAGCGTGAGTATTATAAATAAAATTAAAAGCTTTCTCATAGCATTCACCTCTATTATATATTTTATCATAAATTTCATATTTAGTCAATAGATAAAAGAACTTTCAATTTTCTGCATATATATAACGCCATAATTTAGTAAGTTTGTCAATACCGATTGAAGTATAACATACTTAAAAAATTAAATTTATCTTAATTGAGTTATTAAAAATTGCCAAAAAATTTAAAAATTAAAAAAAAGACGCATAAAAGTATTGACAGGATTAATAATATGTGGTATAATGTTGTGGTAATGAGTAAGCTCGAGTGGCGGAACTGGCAGACGCACAGGACTTAAAATCCTGCGAGATTTAACCCTCGTACCGGTTCGATTCCGGTCTCGAGCACCATTTACCAATTCAATATCGCGGGGTGGAGCAGTCTGGTAGCTCGTCGGGCTCATAACCCGAAGGTCGTTGGTTCAAATCCGGCTCCCGCAACCATTAAAAAATCCTGTAATTATACTGATTACGGGATTTTGATTTTTTTAAAGCCTTTTTCCAAAATAGCAGTTTGTCCTTTATTTGTCCTTTATTTTTTTGGAAAATTATATTCGCCGTAAATCCGCCCCGGTAAGACTTGACAAAGGCGACGGATAATGGTATAATAAATATATAACATTCCTCATTTTTTTATACTCGTTCATTGCTTACGCTCCTGCACGGTATCTGATATGCCGATGTGGGAGCAATTATTTTTTGTGCTTGACATATTCCGCCGCATATGGTAGAATAAATCTATAGGAACGTAGAATGAATTTATGTTCTTTATTTCTTTATCAACGTTATAAGCTCATTTGCTCCGCTGTTGCTTCAAGCTCAGACGGAGCATAAGCCTTTTTATGGGCATATCGTTTATTTGTTCAAAATTGCCCTTATTTCGGATTTTGTATTTAAGACATAACCGAATATAGCTTAATAAGGCTACGTTTGCAGAATAAAGCTTGACAACGTGCAAGGGATATGATAAAATATAATTGTACTTACGGTATTATTGAAATATCCAAAAGAAAACACATTGTAAGACTGACACTCCTGTTTTATGATGTGTTTTTCTTTATGCTCTGACCGGCGGCATAAATATTTTTTGAAAATTCTTTATTTTTGAGAACGATTAATTGTTACTTGCTCGCCCATCGGCGGCGACTGATTCCCCTGAAAAAGAAAAAAGCCCCGTTCTGGAGCTTCCTTCTTTGATTTGATATATCACTTTATACAGTTGTTCCATTTGAACTTGTATCGTTCAAACTTTTTTCTGTCTCGGTAAATTCTATACCTAAGATTTCGCCAGTGCTTATTAATTCATCACAAAAACGCTCACTGCTGCTGAAGAAGTCTGTTATGCTATGGCTCATCATATATGCCGCCGTGTCAAGTTTTGTTATTACATCCTCGATGTCAACCGAATATTTGTTAAATTCATTTTGTTTTATATCCCAACGTATATTAGGCAATTTCTGTAATATTTTTAACGAAATGCTGTCCCCTCTGAAGCTTTCAAGAATTTTATTATACACAGTATCAGGAAGCTCACCGCCCGTGAGATTTATTATATTTATAGCATTTATAAGGTCAGTATCGGTTATATCAAATGCCTCTTGATTTTCTTTTTCAAGTTCCTTTATAATTTCAAATGAAGCTCTTATTTTTGCATAATCATCGACACAGGATGATTTATATCCGTTGTATAAATCATCTATTTTTGACTGTTTGGCAGTCTCTGTAAAATCCGTTGACGTTCTGACCGTCTCTATTTCCGTTGCTGTTGTATTGGCTTTTTTTGCCATACCACGCATAATTCCCATTATGGAGTTTATTTCCTTCTTTGTCAGTTCTCTATTAATTTTCATTTTTATTCAAATCCTTTCTTTTTATCAAAATTTATGTATTAGGTTATAGTATATCATTGTCGGGTCTCTTATTTTCATTGCTCATTCACTCCACATAATTACTTTAAATTCTCAACCGCCGCTACATATTTTTCATATGCTTCATCGGTACTTATACGCCCGGTGACTACTTCCTCAAAAATAAGGAATACAACACAAACAAAATCCTTCAGCTCTGCCGGCACGGTAGCATACCAATTAAGGAAGTCAGCAGACGTGTCAATACCTTTTTTAGCATTAACAATAAATTTATATACCGTCTTTTTTATTTCATCTGTAGTCATATATTGCCTCCTATGAGAGAAAGTACCTTGTCAAGCTGTTGCATATCGGTATAACCTTCTCCGGTCCTTATAATGTCCCGAACGTCCTTCAATGCCTGTGTTATCTGCCGCAAATTATGAGTATCAATAAGCCCGGTATCTATAAGCTCACCATTTACGGATATTGTTTCCAATTGGTCTATAGCTTCGTCAATCTTCTGCATAACCTTGTCAGATAGTCCTATAAGCTTGCTGATACGGTCAACCTCATAAGATATGATTTTATCCGCTGTTTTTTGTGTTGTTTCTGTGGTGATTTTGTGGTATTGTTTTTTTCTTAAAGCCGTCCAATTTTCTTTATGACCTCTTTGCTTTAAGGTGTTGAATGACACACCGTGCTTTTCTGCAAGCTTTCTGTAGCTGATATTTGTATTTATGTATTCGTTCTTAATGCTTATCCAATCCGCCGCCATATTATCACCTTCTTACTTTTCACGTTGCTGTAATTCGTCAATAAACATTGCTAATAATACATCTTTAAGGCTTACCGATGTGAATAAAGCCATATCATATTTTGTTTTATTTTTTATTTTATGTGCAACCCTTAGCAGTTCAAGGGTTCTTGCAATTTTATTTGTTTCTTCATCATTCATCATAATTCAATCCCTCTTTCATTTAATATTTTTTCTACCTCTGGCAATGCCCTTTTATGCGTACGCTGTATTCCTCTTACACTGTAATACATTTTCTCTGCGATACATTCCCACGTCATACCTTCCACATATCGCAATACAAGAAGCTGACGGTACGTGTCTTTTTCGACAGCAGAAATGACTTCAAGTACTTCGGCTTTTATCCGGCTTAGTTCATCGACACGCCGCTTTATGCCTTTCGCATAATCAGAGTAAGCAGTAAGCAAGCTGTCAGAGGCGGTTATATCCGCATAGCTTTGCGAATACCCGGTAAGCTTATCAAAAAATGATTGCAGCTCAGACTGAAGTATTTCAATTTCCTTATCAGTATCACATATTCTTTCAAGCCATTCTTGTACCGTCATATAGTACCGTCCTTTCTCTAAAATAAGCCTTTGCGGCGGCTGTTATGTATCAGCTGTGTTATTGCCGCCGCAGGTGCAAAAGCCTTAATCTACGGATATATTTGCCTCTTTTAAAATTTTAATTGCATTCTTGTGTCTCTCATAAAAAGATGTCCAGGAGCTACGCATTTCGTTAAATACTTCCGTGGGGTTTTTAAGAATTTCATTCATACATCTTGCAAGGTTAAAACCGTAAAGCATTCCGTCATAAAAATTATCGTGTTCAGCATCTGCAAACGCTTCATATAATTCGTCTATAATTTCTTGTTGCTTAGTGGGAAGCATACTTCTCAAATAATCATATAAGCGTTCAATCAATTCATTATCTCTATGAGTTTCAATTGAACTATCAGCAGCCTCTAAATTTGATATTGCTCTGTCTAAAATTTCTGTTGCATTCATTTCTTTATCCTCTCTTTCATTCTTGATTACCGTTAATGTCGCTTAGTTCTTTTCCTCATTGTACGATTAAAGCCTTTATTTATGCGATATTTTGAGAATTTCGGAATTTTTGGAACACTTTTCTATATAGAGTATATTTTTTTATATATAAGTATATATATATATATTTATTTATTTTTACATATTATATATATTATAATTCCACATTCCAAAACCTGTGCTTTATCTGATTATTAAAAGGCATTAGCGTGTCCGTTATCTCGGAACTAACCGATGTTATTTATATTATCACCTTTCAAATTCTTTTGGTATTCCTGTATTGTCATTCAGCTTATGAAGTCCCTTCCCTTCAGATATTCTGCACCACAAATTCTGTTTGCCGTATTTCGGGTATCTCCGTTGCCTTCCGGCACGTTGCCATTCGCCGGAGCTTATGAGAATTTGTGCAATGTCGACACTGTCCTTCCTTGTAGGTTTGCGGTCAGGCTCTTTTAATGCCTCTGTCCATAATTCAAGTATACAAGTTTCTTCTTTATGCTCCAGATAGTCCGTTATCAGACCGACCCTGTAATCTTCTTCTACAGCTTCATTTTGCATTTGACGTATTTCTTTGTCAAGTTCAAAACTTGCAACAGGCGGCAGCTCTCCCTTGTCAAATTTTGCTTTTGCTTCTGCCCAGCATTGGAGCATTTCAGCCTTGACTTCGTTTTGATTGGCAAATAATACAGCCCCTGTCTGATATACTCTAAGAGGATAAAAGCGGCGGTTTCCTGTCTTATCGGTTAAAAACTGCGTTCTGTTTGTTGTGCCTATAAAAATACATTGTCTGTCAATCTCGCTTATACGTTTATCAAAAGGGCGGCGGTACTTGTCCGATTGCTTCGATAAATAAGCCTTAACACCTTCAACCTCTTTTACTCTTGTTATTGCAAGTAATTCGGCAATTTCGCATATCCAAGCACCCTCTAACGCTTCAATGCCCTTCTGTCCGTCAATCTCTGTTACTTCTGCAAAAAAGGAGCTTTTGAGTGCAAGCCAACGCACAAACGTGCTTTTCCCTTCGCCCTGCTTCGTACCGATGAGCACCGGGACAATATCAAATTTACAACCGGGGTTATATAAGCGATGTATGCCGCCTGCAAATATAAGACGTGATACTTCTCTTGTGTACGGTGTATCTTCACAGCACAACCACTTTATAAGAAGTGTGTTTATACGTTCTACACCGTCCCATTTGACCGCTTCTATTACATTCTTTACCGGGTGATATTCGTGTTCCTTAAAAAAAATTCTGAGTGCGTCATCAAGATATTTAAAATTACGTATTCTATATTTTTCTTCGATATATCCCTTTATAATGCTGTCATCAGTATCGGTCCAGCGTTCCACTTTACCGTCAATAATCTTTTCGGGAGAATTTGAAAGCATATTATACTGCATATTTTTAAAATATTCATCATTACGCAAAATAACAAGAAAATTATTAATACTGCTTATAGGTAAGCCGTCTTTATTGACTTCAAGCGGTAAATCAAAATTATTTTCAAATACCGCCGCATTTCTTTTTATATCCTTCTTCATTTGTCTTTCAGCTCTGTTATGTACTTTTACAAGATTATCAAACGTGCCTTTCATCTGTAATTGCTTTGCTCTGGAAGAAAGCAGGGCGATAAGCCGTTCACGTTCTATAATATCCGTAATGTCATACAGCTCATTAAAAAGCTTTTCGCTCAATAAATCTTCTACGCTGAGTGTACTGATTTCATTTTCTTTTAACATTCCATTATTTACCTCTCTTTCATTGCTCAATTATGTCAAGCAGATATTCTAAATACGGTAGCCGCCGCAATGCGTTTATATATTCCGGGTGATATTCATAATTCGGCGGCAAAGGCATATAATCAATTAAAGCCCTGTCGCATTTTGCATATTCGGCAAATATCTGCCAATACTTATTATCAATTTCCTTTTGCCTTAAAGCCTGTGCCTGTCGTTCCTGCTGCCTCTTGTCTGCTTCAACCTTCCAGCGGCGGAGCTGTGACAGTGTAGGCGTTTGGAATAAATTCAGACCAAAAGCAAAATCAAGCCATTTAATGGCGGTTTTAAAATCAATATTATTCAGCTGCATAACAAAGTCAATCATACCACCTTCAGCTCCACAGCCGAAACATTTAAACCGTTTACCCCCTCTGTAGGCTTTCAGACTTGCTGTTTTCTCGTTGTGGAAAGGACAATGTATAAAACCCTGTCTATTCGCTTCAAGCCCGTTTTTGGCAAAAATATCGCTCATATCAAGCGTATCATTTATGATGTCAACCGCCCTGCGTACAAAATCATTCATATCGCATTACCTTAACACGTTCACCAACGTACAAGTCGGAGCTTGTCCTCTGATTGAGCTTCTTTGCGTTAAATATGTATTCTCTTTTGTCCATATCAGAGGGCGAATATTCCGCCGCAATCTCCCACCACGTAGTGCCGGAGCTGACGGTTATTTCTTCAACATCATATATGCGACGGTCTTGTGCTGCCGTATGTGCCGCCAACAGGCTTATAAGGACTGCGGCGGTTATTATTGCATTCTTCATTCCTCACGCTCTCCTTCCTCTGCTTCGCTATGTAATCGCCCTTCCAAGAAGTTCTTAAACGCATCAACCGAAATCAGATATTTATTACCGACTCTGACGTGCTGAAGTTGTCCGGTAATTACAAACCGCCTTATAGCTGACTTTGATATTTTTGTTTTCGGGTCTTCCTTCTTTACAAGCTCCGCCAGCTCTGAGATTGTCCGCATACGTGGTATACTTAAATTTGTGTTATCCATTTGCTCACGCTCCTTCTTTTGTTTCGTTTTCGCAACTTACTGTGCAAAAAAAATACTCCATTCAATGCCTAAAACTTCCGATATTATACGCACTTCGCTGATGTAAAAGTCAGATACACCGTTAATTTTATGACTTACAGCTGTTTTGGATAAATTTAACGCCTGGGCAACATCACCGTAAGTAATTTGCTTCTCTCTTAATTTACCTTTAAAAGCATTATAAGGTTCGTGAATTAATTTTCTTTTCATATTATCACCTCTCATTTTTGTTTCGTATTTAATAACATTATAGCATATAAATGTTTCGTTGTCAATAACTAAATTAAAAATTTTTATATTACTCGCAACTTTTTTTAATAAAGGATTGACAAATGTTTATTTTTGTGATAACATTTAATTATAAATTTGTGAAGGAGTGTCTATATGTTTGGAGAAAGGTTAAAAGAAGCTAGGAAATCAAAAGGGTTAACACTTGAACAGTTAGCAGAGTTGTATAATAAGACTTACAACAAAGGTTTAAATAAGGGAACTTTATCTAAATACGAAAACTCAAAGCAGGAGCCTATGATAACTGTTGTGCAAAATTTAGCAGCTTTATTAGGAGTTTCTACTGATTATCTTGTAGGAATAGAGCCTTTTCTTTATCCAAATGACAAAGAACTATTTAATTATCTTTATTTTAATCAAAATACTTCTTTTAAAGATGATATTCTAAAAGAAATATTTGGTACAAAATTAAAATTAGCTCGATTGTCTACAATGCAAAGCATTGACACAGTTGCTGCAGTTTTGGGCGTAAGTTCCGATGATATTCGGGCATGGGAACTTGGTACAAAAGAGCCTCCAGCACATATTTTAAACAAGATATGTGTCGTTTATAATATTGACAATGTTGCAGCTTTATATCTTCCTAATAGTAGTACTAACAAATATCAAACATTACAATATATAATTCACGAGTGTGGCGGAGAATTGAAAATAAATCGTGACGATAATAAGATTACAATTGAGCATAAAAACGGTTTCTTTGATATATCAGCTGAGGATATAGATAAAATCTTTTCCAAGATTATCGATTACTCTAAATTTTGCATAAATGAATATCATACTGAAGTGTTGGTTAATGACACCAAAGGAGAAATAAATATAAATGCGAATATTTTATAAACTACACAAAAGCGACAAGCCGCTGCAGATAAAAAATAACACTGCTCCGCTCTAATGAGCGACAAGGTAAGAGGTGAGTCCCTATTTTAGGGGGGGGGCATCTTCTCCAACGAACGCCGAGGGAACACCGAGGAAATTCATCTTTAAGCAAAGAGGAAGCAAAGAAAAGTTCGTTAATGTTCGTTACTAAAAAAAGGCTGAGTTTGCGAAATTATGCGAACAAAAAAAGAAAAGGAATTGATATTATGGCAACTGTAAGAAAAAGAGGGGACAACTATCAAATAAGAGCTTCAGCCGGATATGATATTACCGGAAAACAAATTATTAAAACAATGACGTGGAAGCCCGAAAAGAAAATGACTGATAAGCAGATTGAAAAGGAAGTCAAAAAACAAGCTGTCTTATTTGAAGAACGGGTCAAAAACGGTCTTGTAGGAGATAATCAGATTAAATTTGCCGAATACAGCAGATACGTCATTGACCTGAAGGAGCGTACCGGGCTTAAACATTCCACAGCCGAAAGATATAAAAGTCTATTGCAACACACCGATAAAAAAATCGGTCATTTAAAGATAGGCAGCATTACGCCTAAACAGTTAAATGATTTTTATAAATATCTCTTGCAGGACGGTATGAATAAAAGAACAGGCGGAAAGCTGTCAAATAAAACCGTGCTTGAATATCACCGCTTTATATCTGCCGTACTGGCACAGGCTGAGCGTGAATTATTAGTACCCTTCAATATAGCAAGTAAGGCAACACCGCCGAAAGCCGAAAAGAAAGATGTTAATTATTATCAGATAGACGAAATACAGGCGATACTGCAAGCACTTGATACAGCTCCGGCAAAGTATAAGCTGTATACTATGGTATCAGCTGTTACAGGGTGCAGACGTGGGGAAATACTCGGTATAAAATGGAATAAAATTGATTTTGCAAATAATACCGTGGAAATATCAAACAACCTTCTTTATTCCCCTGACAGGGGAGTGTATGAGACAACAACCAAGACGGGCAAATCAAGGACAATAAAGCTTCCGGCAGAGGTTGTACAGCTTCTTAAAGAATACAAGAAAACATTTATACAGTTAAAGAAGGATAACGGCGACAGGTGGAGCGGCGGTCTGACTGTGGGTGTTGTCGGCTCTGACAAATGGATTGAAAATGATTTTGTTTTTACACAAGATGACGGTAAGCCAATGCACCCGGACACAGTCACAAGGTGGATGGGTAAATTTTCCGAAAAGAACAAGCTTCACCATATGAACCCACACGCATTCAGGCATACGGTAGCAAGTATATTAATCTCTGAGGGTGTTGATATTACAACCGTATCAAAGCAGCTCGGTCACGAAAAGGTATCAACCACTACAGATATATATGCACATCTTATTGAAAAAGCCTCGGAACGTGCAACCGAAACACTCGGTAATGTTTTGTTCAGTAAAAATGCGATATAACAAATCTTGTCCTTTATTTGTCCTTTATTCATTCCGAAAACTTATGAAAAGATATGAAAAGATATAAAAAGATTTTAAAACTTATGCCCCGAAAATGGCTATTTATGCGAGGTTACGGGAAGATGTGAAAAATTGTAAAAATGCCGCAATGGCTCACATAACCCGAAGGTCGTTGGTTCAAATCCAGCC
>JAZSKI010000032.1:0-27736 GCA_045534775.1 Clostridia bacterium
TCCAACGCAAGATCGCTCAGGAAAAACATGACCAAGGAGGAACGCCACCTTTGGTATGATTTCCTGAAGGGGCTTCCGGTTATGGTTCACCGACAAAAGGTGAAGGGGAGCTATATTGTGGACTTTTATATCGCTGCAGCACAGTTGGTGATCGAACTGGATGGTTCGCAACATTATGAAGAAAACGGGTTGTTGAAGGATAAAATCAGAACAGAAAGAATAGAACAACGAAATCTAACTATTTTAAGGATACCCAATAATGAAGTAAATAAAAACTTTGAGGGAGTTTGTCAGTATATTGATATTGCTGTAAAAGAATCCCTCCGTCAGTCTACGACTGACACCTCCCTTTAGGCAAGGGAGGCTTTGTTAAGTGGCATCCAGTTTATACAGTCTTTATATAATGATTTCATATTTGATGAAATCGGTGATATAAATTCTTATGAATTTTCGATATGTCATAAATGACTCGATATGTGCTTTTGCACTCGATATGTTGCCTTACGGCAACGAGATTTATATCATATAGCAACGGAGCAAAAAGGGAAGCCTTGAAAACTGCTATGTATCCACAATGTAATATGTCCCTGCGGGGCGAGATTGGAGAAAAAATATATGAAAATAAAAGACTTTATATATTTTGCCGGATTTGGTTTAAAAACGATTTTGCTGAAAAGGAAGGATCCCATACTCGGGACAATTATTCTGACAGATAAATGCAATTTATCCTGCAAGCATTGTTCTGTTAATAACCTGACGGCGGTCATTCACCCTTATAAGCAAATCATAGGTGAAATGAAGGCTTTATATGATATGGGAATAAGAATACTGTTTTTTTGTGGTGGGGAGACCTTTTTATGGGCAGATGGCGACAAAACTCTGAGAGATTTGGTAAAAGAAGCTAAAGAAATGGGATTTTTAATAGTTAATGTCGTTACTAACGGAACATTTAAAATTGATTTACCTGAAGCCGATTTGATTCTTCTGAGCCTTGACGGCGACAAGCAGCGGCACAACATTATCCGCGGTAACACCTTTGATACGATTATGGAAAAGGTTAAAAGTGCCACTTCTGATAATATTTGCTTTTATATGGCAGTAAATCAAATTAACAAAGATACAATTCCCTGTGTATGCAAGCTGGCAAAGGAAACAAAAAATGTCCGTGCGGTTTCTTTTAATTTTCACACACCATACCCCGATACTAAGGAGCTGGAATTATCAAAGGATGACAAGCTCCGCTGCTGTAATATTATCAGGGATATGATCAGGAAAAAAATGCCTGTTTTTAATTTAAAAAGTGCATTACCCTATATAGTTGATAATAGCTTTCCGACTCCATGTTACCAATGTGTTGTGATTGAAGACGGTAAGTTGAGTATCTGCGGACGGTGCATAGATGTCGAAGGGCTGTGTGAAAAATGCGGATATTTCTTTGTAGCTGAATATACACTTTTATTCAAAGGAAATATTAAAATAATCGCTGAAATGCTGATGACATATTTAAAATACATATAATGATGGTGAATTTATGAGCATAATTACATCTGCTACAAGGATGTGGCTGACAAGAAGCGTAAAACCATTTACCTTCACAAATGAATTTGACAGAAAACTGAACTATGATGCAGAACAAAACATGGGACTTTACATACATATTCCCTTTTGCAGACAGATATGCGATTTCTGTCCCTATTGCAAGGAAATATACGATAAGGAAAAATGCACTGACTATATAGACAGCTTGATTCGGGAAATACACCTTGTAGGAAAAATGCACAAAGGAAAAAAGAAAGTAACAAGTCTGTATTTCGGAGGCGGGTCGCCGGCTTTGGCAGTTGAAAGAATAAAAGAAATTATTGATACCGTACATATATATTTTGACATTACGGAAGGAGTGGGAATAGAGCTTCACCCTTCTGATTTGGAAATATCTGTACTGAAAAAGCTTAAAGATGCCGGAATAAACAAAATAAGCATAGGTATTCAATCTTTTGATAAGAAATTTCAGACCTTGCTGGGAAGGGGTGCGGTAGATTCATCTGTTATCAAAAAGATATTAAGCAAAATTGACTTTGAAACTGTTTCTATGGATTTTATTTTTGCACTACCCGGACAATCCTTTGAGGATTTGAAAAAAGATATAGATAAGGCGTTTGAGTGTGGAGCCAATCATATAGCAATTTATCCATTTATTGATTTTACTTTTACAAAAAGTAAAATTACCGCTATGGAAAAGAAAGAAAAACGGAGCTTGCTTGACTCAATAACAAAATACTGTTATTCAAAGGGATACAGGAGAGAGTCTATATGGACTTTTTCAAATGACGAAACCGCAAAATATTCCTCTATGACAAGAGATAATTTTCTGGGCTTCGGGTGTTCTGCCACAACTCTTTTAAACAGCAAGTTCAAAATAAACACCTTCTCGGTTGATTCTTATATCAAAAGAATAAAAGAACATATTTTGCCCACATCTCTTACCATAAGATTTACGCTGAGACAGCGAATGGTATATTATTTGTTTTGGACTGCATACAGTACTAAGGTTGATTCCGCTGAATTTGAAAGGTTTTTCAAAGTGCCGCTTAAGGCTATGTACGGATTAGAGCTGTTTATAGCAAAGCTTTTCGGTTATATAACAGAAAAAGACGGTATATATGAGCTAACACTAAAAGGCTCCTTTTACTATCATTATTACGAAAATTTTTATACACTTTCATACATAGATAAGATGTGGGGAGAAATGAGAAAAAATGCTTTCCCTCGCAGTATCAGCTTTTGAGCATATTGAGTTTGAACGAGCGAAAATTTACCTCGTAAAATATAACGAAATCAAAGATTCCTATTAAATGCTGCGTATGTGATATGCCTATTTGGAGCGTGAAAAGGAATATTATACGAGAGTATTGCAGTTACAAAGCAACTGCATTGATGTAAATTCTTATGAATTTTCGATATGGGCTTCCGCACTCGATATGTTGTCTTGCGGCAATGAGGATAAGGAAAATCCTATTGGCAAATATACATAATTAATCTCATTAATGTATAGCATGTTATTTATGGTATACAGGTTTAAAATATTGTTGGAGGAGTAAAAATGACCAAAAAAAATCTTGCTGTAATTGGCGGGGGAGTTATATCGGCACATTATTTAGCCGCTTTAAGGGACAGCGAAGCCTATAGGCTTGTGGCTATGTGTGATATAAATCCCGATTGTGTGTCACGAAAACTTTATAGTCACGTGCCATTTTATGATGATTATAAAAAGTTAATGAGTGATATAAATATTAATACGGCGATTATTTCTACGCCACCTGCAGGACATTTTGAAATTGCCTGTGAGCTACTGAGTTCAGGGGTGAATGTTTTTCTTGAAAAGCCTATGTGTACAGATTTTGAAAGCATTGAAAAGCTGTATGCTTTGGCGTCGCAGAAGAAAAAAGAGTTGATATGTCTTTTGCACTGGCGTTACGCAGATGAGGTAAGGTTTCTCTGCCAATACGTGAAAGACAAAAAAATAAAGAAAATTAAGACACGAATTTGCGATAATTATTGTGTGCCTGGTACATTAGATATTAAACAGAAATGCTTGAATCTTTTGGGCGGGTGGTATGACAGCGGAGTAAATGCCCTCAGTTATATGGATTTACTCATAGGGATTGAGGATGCGGTTCTTAAATCGTCAGAAAGCATAAAAGACCCAAACAACGGATTTCCCGTTTATGTGAAAAAAGTGTATTTATGCGGTGATGTTGAGCTTGAAATTGAGGTTGACTGGCGTTATGATACGAGAGGTAAAACCTCTGTAATAACCTTTGAAGATGGGGAGCTTTTTGTATCTCATACCGACCAGAAGGTAACACGTAACAATGAGGTTATTTTCAGCTTGTCTGCTGAAAAGAGACTGGAAAACCATTATATAAATTTGTTCGGCAGTAAAACCTTCAAAGAGGACAATGAGGCTGTCACCAAAAGAGTTCACAGAATATTATTTAAGGAGAATTTATAATGAACAAAAGACACATTTTAGACAAGAGTAAATTTATATTTTGGGAAACTGTAGTTGTAGTGGCGATAATTGCTTTGTTTTTGCTTTTGTACAGCGGCGGTATGACAGAGATACTCAGCGTTATAATCGGTCTTCTTGCGGCACACGTTATAAAAAATGTAACACTTATTTTCAGGTATAAGCACGAGGATAAAAGCAAGCTTTCCGAAGAAGATTATACCTATGATAAGAAATATCTGTCAGACCTTACGTTTTGTGATAAAAAAACGAAATTATGGTATGATTCTTGTGTTAATGATGTTAAGGCAACATATATAATTGAGGATAAGAATGAGTTTATATATAAGCTTCCGACCTTGGTAGAAACCAATTACACGGATTTGGTGGGAGCACATGCCGCAAGTATTATAGAAAACAAAACAATGATAAGATTTGACGATTATGTTTATGACAGAGAAAAAAATACGGCAACTGTCAAAACCTCCCGAACCACTTTTTTTAACGACCTTGTTACAAACAGAGCTGTTGATTATAAAATTGAAGGAGAAATTTCTCTCAGAAACATATATGAATACGGAAAGACTCTCAAACCGCTTAGTGAAAGTAAATTTTCAAATCATATCGGCATAAATGCAATGGTTTTTGTGGGAGATGTGCTTCTTTTTGACTTAAGAGGTTCAACAGGTACGATTTCTAAAAATATGCTGACCTCAACCCTTGCTTTCGGAGTGACTGAAGAGGAATATGTCAATGAATATTCTTTCGAGGAAAATATTAAAGAGAGAATTGTAGTGAATAAATTAGGCGAAAGGCTGAAGCTGTCGGAGGAAGAGCTTGAAACGTTGTTACATAGCGAAAAGATAAAGATTTATTGTATGGGCTTTGGAAGACATATATATATGGGCGGCAAGCCTCAGTTCTATTATGCGGTAACAATAGAAGAAGGAAGTGTTACTATAGATACCGCAAAAGAGGAGCTTAAAGAAATAGTTGATTGCAGTCGCTGTATAATTCCTGTTACCCGTATTGAGCTTGTAAAGGAAGACGGATACATTCTGAGGCTTACAACCACTGACGGAAAAAAGATGAAACGTGAGGCGGAGCGTTCTTTCTTTGCAAACTACTGGCATATTATCAGTCAGCAGAGGATTAAAGGAATCCCCGATTGGTTCTATGAAGGTGCAAAAGGAAAGAAACATAAATAATTTATGAAAGGGAAAATGTAATATAATTCCGGAGGCTATATTACAGAGGTGACAGATATGATAGACAGCATTATAGGAAATATCAACGAGATACTTTACAGTTATATACTTATCATTGTGCTGATTCTTGGCGGATTATATTTTAGTTTTGCAACAAAATTTGTTCAGTTCCGCCATTTTAAACAACAGCTTAAATCTTTAATGGAAAAACCCGTAGGCGGCAAAGGCGTATCGCCTTTTCAGGCACTTATTGTTTCTACAGCATCAAGAGTCGGAACAGGGAATATTATAGGCGTTTCAACTGCTATTTGTCTCGGCGGATACGGTTCTGTGTTCTGGATGTGGATAATTGCCATAATAGGCAGTGCATCTGCATTTGCTGAAAGCACGTTGGCACAGATTTATAAAAAACGCGGTCCTGAAGGTAGCTACGGCGGTCCTGCATATTACATAGAGGCGACCTTAAAAAGCAGACCTCTGGCAGTTATATTTACGATTTTTCTTATGATGACCTACGGATTCGGTTTTAATATGCTGGCATCTTATAATTTACAGTCTACCTTTTCTGCCTACAGCTTTTACAATCCTACATACTCGCCGTGGATAATCGGTTTAATTCTTGCGGTTTTAGTTGGTTATTGTACTATGGGCGGCGGAAAAAGAATAATCAAGGTTACAGAGCTTTTAGTACCTGCTATGGGCTTGCTGTACGTTGGTGTCGCTTTGGTGGTTGTGATAATTAATATTACAGCAATTCCCGGAATACTCGGCAGAATATTTACGGAAGCCTTTGATGTAAAAGCAATATTCGGCGGTTTCAGCGGTTCTTGCGTTATGTATGGAATTAAACGCGGTTTGTTCAGTAACGAAGCAGGCGTAGGTTCAGCACCAAACGCATCATCCTCCGCAGAAATCAGCCATCCTGTCAAACAAGGGCTTGTTCAGGTTCTCTCTGTATTTATTGATACCCTTTTAGTTTGCAGTGCTACGGCTTTTCTTTGTCTGTGTTCGGGAGTTGAGCCGTCGGCAGAGCTTTCGGGAGCACCCTACGTTCAGGAAGCCCTGGGTAAAACTCTCGGCGGCTGGGGACCTGTTTTTGTAACAGTTGCAATGATATTTTTTGCATTTACGACCCTGTTGGGTAATCTGTATTACGTAGATAAAGGATATAACTATATTTTAGGTAAAGTGCCGAGTAAAAGATTTTTGAATATTGCACATATAATAACTGCTCTTATTGTCTTTGCAGGAGCAGGACTAAGTGCGGATTTGCTTTGGAACATTGCAGATGTTACTATGGGCGGAATGACGATTATAAATATGACCGTAATCCTTATAATGGGTAAATATGTTTTCAGAGCATTGAAGGATTATGACAAACAGCTGAATTCAGGCGTAAACCCTGAATTTAAAGCAAAAAATATCGGACTTGACGACAAGCTGGATTATTGGGATTAAATAAGTGTATATTGCGAGTGCATGAGAAACTGCAAGGAGGAGAAAAATGCGACTGGATAAACTGCTGTCAGGTGCAGGCTGTGGAAGCAGAAAAGAAATTAAACAGTTTATAAGAAAAGGTGCGGCTACAGTTAACGGTCAGGTAGTTAAAAGCGGCGATATAAGTGTAGACGAAAAAAATGATGTTATTACATTTTTCGGTGAAAAGATAGTATATAAAGAATTTATTTATCTTATGCTGAATAAACCTGAAGGAGTAGTATCTGCAACCTACGATAACAGAGATGCTACGGTAATTTCGCTGGTACCCGAGGAATATATACATTATGAGCTGTTCCCCGTAGGGAGGCTTGATAAGGATACGGAAGGGTTACTTATTATTACCAATGACGGTGCGATGGCACACAGAGTGTTGTCCCCGAAGCATCACGTACCGAAAAAATATTACGTCTGTACAGACGGTGAAATAACAGGGGAGGATATTGAGAAATTCAAATCAGGAATAATTCTCGATGACGGTTATAAAACTATGCCTGCCCTTTTAGAAAGAATAAATGCTACAGAAGCTTATGTGACAATAAGTGAAGGAAAATTTCATCAAATCAAGAGAATGTTTGCCGATACGGGGAAAAAAGTGGTTTATCTCAAAAGAATTAAATTCGGTGAAATTGAATTGGACGAAACTCTTGAAAGCGGAGAAATAAGAGAATTAAGCGAGGAAGAAATTGAAAAACTGATGTGATAAAATTTCGCGAATTAAAATGAGGACGGTTGCATGTTGCAAAAGTCCTCATTTTTCTACAATTAAACTACAAAAAGACGTAATATATTCGATACCAAAAAGCATATAATAATTCCGCAAATTGTGGGAATAAAAAATGCGGCGGCGGTATAAAGCTTGCTGCCTGTTTCCTTTTTTATGGTAGCAAGAGTAGTGGCACAAGGCCAATGCATAAGAGAGAAAAGCATCACACACAGGGCTGTTATGTAATCCCAACCCTGACTCACAAGCAGAGCCTTTAAATTTCCTATATCTGAAATATCCGTCAGAGTACCTGCTGCCGTATATGCCATAATAATTACAGGTAACACTATTTCATTGGCAGGTATACCTAAAATAAAGGCAATGAGGATAACACCATCAAGACCTATGAGCCGCCCGAAGGGGTCAAGAAAATTACTGCACCATGCGAGGAGAGAATAGTTTCCTATGGTGATATTTGCCATTATCCACAGTAATAATCCGGCAGGTGCTGCTATGGCTACGGCACGCCCGAGTACAAATACCGTTCGGTCAAAAATCGAACGTATAATTATCTGACCGACTGCAGGTCGCCTATATGGCGGAAGCTCCAGTGTAAAGGAGGACGGCACGCCTTTAAGTATGGTTTTTGAAAGCACCCACGATATGAAAAATGTCATAATAATACCGAATATGATTAAAGCGGTCAAAATGAGTGCCGAATATAAAGAGCCTTTGAAGCTGCCGCCGCTACCGATAAAGAACAGCCCGATTAATGTGATTAAGGTAGGAAATCTGCCGTTACAGGGTACAAAGCAATTGGTGAGTATAGCAATAAGCCTTTCGCGTGGAGAGTCGATAATTCGGCAACCTACGATACCTGCGGCATTGCACCCGAAGCCCATACACATAGTAAGGGACTGTTTACCGCAGGCACAGCATTTTTTCAGCGGTTTATCAAGATTAAAGGCTACTCTGGGCAGATAACCCAAATCCTCAAGAAAGGTAAAGAGAGGGAAAAATATTGCCATAGGTGGAAGCATAACGGCAATTATCCAGGTTAAAACCTTATATACTCCGTTTAACAGAATATCGGTAATCAGCGGTGGAATTTTAATAAAGTTGAAAAACACCGTCATTTGATTACCGAGAAAATCAAAAAATCTCGAAAGCATTGCCGAGGGATAGTTGGCACCGCTTATGGTAATCCAAAGGATAAGGGCGAGAAGCAGTATCATAAGAGGATAACCCAATACCTTGCCGGTTATGATTTCATCTATTTTTTTGTCGCGCTCGTTATAGCTGTCGCTGTTATATGCAGTAACCGCACGAGCGATTTTTTCTGCTTTTTTTACAATGACAGAGGCAGTTAAATCCATCAAATTAGTTTCAGGATTTAATAATTCTTTAGCCTTTTCCAAAGAAGCTTTTACGGCAGATTTCAGGTTGAAGCCTAAGTATTCGTCAATTTTTTTCAGCAGGCTTTCATCTCCACAAAGTAATTTTAAAGCAATCCAGCGGGAGCTTAGTTGTCTGTCCCTGACGAGTCCGGTAATTTCGGGAACCAAAATATCGAGTGCCGCTTCAATCTGTGCAGGATATTGAATTTTATAAGGTGACCTTAAAGCTTTAATATTATCGGTAGCTAAAAGCAGTTCCCCGAAGCCTTTTCCGTTTGCGGCGGATGTGCCAATTGCCGGTACGCCGAGGGTGTCAGAAAGGGCTTCAAGATTGATTTCTATATTCTTTTTTTTCGCTTCATCAAGCAAATTTACGCATATAATCACATTATCGGTAACTTCTATAGTCTGAAGGACTAAATTCAAATTACGCTCAAGGCAGGTAGCATCACAAACCACAATAACGCCGTCAGCATCGCCGAAACAGATAAAATCTCTCGCAACCTCCTCTTCGGCGGAATGGGCAAACAGCGAATATGTACCCGGAATATCAACTAATATAATACTTCCTTTGGCGGTTTTGCAGGTACCGCAGGCGGTAGCAACGGTCTTGCCGGGCCAGTTTCCCGTATGCTGATGCATTCCCGTAAGACCGTTAAATACCGTACTTTTGCCTACGTTTGGATTGCCTGCAAGAGCAATTACCAAATCCTTTTCCGTAGTCTTTTTTATATTAAGTCCGCAGTCAACTGCATTAATACCGGTTGAGCCGGATGTAAGTCCCATATTATAAAACCTCCGAAATATTTATTTCTGTTTTATAATATGCAATTTACCGTAATTATGTTATTGGTCTATGATGACATCCTTTGCATCGTCACTCCGAAGAGCAATCAAAGCTCCGCGAATTTCATAAGCGGCAGGGTCGCCGCCGGGACTTTTAAGTATACATTTTACCTCTGTTCCTTCAATCAGCCCCATGTCAAGTAATCTACGCCGCATCGCACCCTTTATATTAATGGCATTAACCCTGCCGCTGTCACCTATGCTCAGGGTTGCCAATGAACATATCTTCAAAAAAGTCACCTCTGTAATTTGATTGGAAATATTCTTTTCCAATTACATAATATGAAATTAAATATTTTCCGATACAAAGGTCATAAATATGGACAAAGTGTAATACTATTTAATATAAACTTATACGGAGTGAATAAAAATGAAAAATATAAATTTAAAACCAATAATTATGTGTTTGCCCGAAAATATAGCAAGAGCCGCGGAAAGATTTCAGCCAGAGGAGATACGTTTTATAAGCGGACAGGCGGTGATGCTTTTTATCGGAGGGGAAGGCTTTTACATAACGGAAAGCGGAGATATTTCCACATCAGTCTCTGTGGGGATTTGTGCAGATTATGGGCTTATAAATAATATATTTTGCAGGTTTTGTGATAATAGCATTTATGCCGTTGAGGATGAAATAAAAGAAGGGTTTGTAACTGTTGAAGGCGGTCACAGAATCGGTATTTGCGGAACGGCGGTGATGAAAAACGGCGAGCTTTCCACCATTAAAAATATTTCTGCACTAAATATTCGCATAGCACGCCAGATAATAGGTGCGGCAAATAAAATCTTTCCTGCAATTTTTGATAAATATATAAGGAATACTCTTATAGTGTCACCGCCCGGTTGCGGCAAAACCACGATTTTGCGTGATTTAGCCAGAATATTGGGAGAGAAATATAAAGTAGGTATAGCCGATGAAAGAAGCGAGCTGGCGGCAGTTTTAAGAGGTGCGTCGCAAAATAATGTTGGCATACGGACGGTGGTGATGGATGCTTGTCCTAAGGCAATGGCAATAAATTTGATGGTACGCACTATGGGAATTGAGGTTATAATAACCGACGAAATCGGAACGGCTGATGATGAAAAAGCTGTTTTAAAAGCACTTCATCTCGGAGTCAGAGTTATTGCATCGGCTCACGGCAGATGCTTCAATGATGTTAAAAATCTGGCGGACTGCGGATTTGAAAGAATAATTTTTTTAAGCAATCGCCACGGTATAGGAACAATAGAGGAGGTTCTGGAATGTTAATTAAAATTCTCGGTGCTTTTGTTATAATAGGTGCGTGTAGCTGTGTTGGATATGAAATGTCGAGAGAGCTATCGGGCAGAGTAAACGTATTGACGGATATGATAAGAGCTTTGGAAAAAATCAGCAGTTTAATAAGCTACAGCAAAACACCCTTAAGTGAGATTTACGATGAAATGGCAGACGATGAAAGCTATTCAAAGACTTTTTTTGATGCCGTAGACAAAGCCCTGCCGCCGGGTGAGGGATGGAAAGAAGGCATAAAAGCTTTGCCTTATATTACAAAGGGTGACAGAAGGGTTTTACAAACTCTCGCCGATAATTTAGGCAGAAGTGATTGTACGGAGCAGCTTAAAACTCTGGCTATTGCGACAGAAAGTCTTAAAAATGCACTTTGTGATGCGAAAAAAGAGGAAGATAAAAACTCAAGAGTATATAAATCCTTAAGCTTTTTTACAGGTGTTGGTATAGCTGTTTTGTTAGTGTAGGGTGACTGATATGGACGTAGATTTGATTTTTAAAATTGCCGCTATCGGAATTACTGTTACCGCCTTGCAACAGCTTCTTATGCGGTCAGGACGTGATGATCAGGCAATGCTCACAACGATAGCAGGGCTTGTAGTGGTTCTTATGATGGTATTAAACGAGGTGCGGGGCCTTTTTGACACCATCAAAGCCTTGTTTGGATTATAGGGTGATGAAATGGATATTTTTACTGCAGCAACTACGGCAATAGTTACTTCTGTGTTGGCGTTATCGCTGAAAAATCGCGGCGAGCTTGCGATAATGATTTCTATATGTGGCGGCGTTTTGATATTATTACAGTTTTTACCCCAAATAAGCGAAATAATTGATTGTATGAAGGCAATGGCGCAGGCAGGTGGTATGGACGGCAGTTACATAACAATTATTCTGAAAGCATCGGGAATTGCGGTATTGGTAGCAATAAGCAGTTCAATCTGTAAGGATGCAGGACAAAGTGCCTTGGCGGTAAAGGTGGAAATTGCAGGCAGAGTAGCTATACTGATAACAGCGATGCCGGTAATTTATGGGCTTTTTAATGTTATAACCAAGGCTATGAGGTAACACAAAATGAAAAAAATATTGACAGTAATCACAGGGATTTTTCTGATAATGAATTTTACGGCGTATGGAGGCGAGCTATCGGACTGGTATGAGGCAAGCGGCATCGCCGAGCTGGATAAATACATAGAAGGTATTAGAGAGCTCGACGAGGATTTCAGCTTTGATTCAAAGACGAAACAGCTTCTTACGGGAGAAAATGAAACCCCATCAAAACCTGCAGAAAAAATTATAAATTTCTTTTTTGGCGAGATAAATCAAAATATTTCTCTTTGTATGATGATACTGCTGATTTCCCTTTGTCTCGGGATAATATCTAATTTTATTCCCGAAGGGGAAAAAATATTTGATACAGCTTTTTTTGTTTGTTATATGATAATCTTTGTGTTGGGAATAAAAACTCTTGAAACAGGGATTGAAACCGGCAGAGAAGCGGTTGATAATATGAGCTTTTTTATGAAAAGCGCCGTACCGGTGCTGGGTGGACTGATGGCGGCATCGGGTGGTATGGCAAGAACGGCATTAATCAGCGGTAATATTATCGGAGTTACAACTGTTATGACAATTTTTACGGCGTATTTATTCCCTATATGCAGGATTTCGGCGTTTTTATGCGGAGTTAATAACTTAAGCGGAGATTTTAATATTAAAGGGATTAGTATAGCCCTGCAAAGATGCGTATTATGGTGTCTCGGCATTTTCATAGTGGTATTCAGTACAATTCTGACTACGGGAAGTTTTGCGGCTGTAAATCTTGATAATATCGCAGGAAAAACCACAAAATATATTGTGGGGAATATTATACCTATTGTAGGCGGAGTGGTTTCTGATACTCTGGAAAATGTTTTAGCTTACGGGAAGGCAGTAAAAGGTGCGGCAGGAGGAGCAGGGGTATTAGCTATGCTGTATCTTTGTCTTGTACCCGTTTTAAAGCTGTTTGCACTTCTTATGACCTACAGACTGTCGGCAATTATTATTTCGCCCTTTGCCGATAAAAGGATATGCGGGGTAATTGAGGATTTTTCTTTAGTAATAAAAATAATACTTTCTCTTGTTATCTGTAGCGGTATTATGTTTATAATTATGATAGGAATAATAGCGGCGCCTTAAGGAGGTATAATGGAATTTTTAAAAGCATATTTACTGACCCTTACGGTATTTATTTTTATATCCTCTGCAGTTATGGGCTTTTTAACGGAGGGACCGCTGAAAAAGACAGTCAGGCTGGTTATGGGAGCCATACTTGCGTTAATCATCATAGTACCTGTCAGCGGAATTAAAATAGAAAATTTGGACATATTCTCCGAAGGTGATGAATATATATTATATAGTGAAAAAAATATTGATATTCAAAGACGACAGCTGGAAGATATTTTGTCCCAAAGGCTTGGTGAATATCTGAACAAAAGGGTTAAGGTGGTGATAGCTGATGATAAAATACATATAGATGCTGTCGGCTGTGACAAGGCTGAAATAGCCGAATTTCTTGGCGTACCCGAAGATAATTTAAATATCACGGAGTGATAAAATGAACTTGAAGGATTTAATGAAAAATAAAAAATTTGTGAATTTATCGGCAGTCTTATTAATTGGAATTATTGTGATTATATTCAGTGGTAATTTTACGGATAAAAAGCTTGAAAATAAGGAAACCTCTTTATCTGCCGAGGATGAAATAGAACGGCGGCTTGAGGAAATTCTTTCTACCGTCAAGGGAGCAGGGAAGGTGTCGGTATTTGTGGTCCTGGAGGATTACGGCACAAACACTTTGGCGAAGGATTTGAAGGAAAGGGAAAATGACAGGGAAGAAAAAACGGTAATTGCTGATAATATGCCGATAATTACAACGGCAAGGTCACCTACCGTCAAGGGTGTTATTATATCGGCACAAGGTGCAAATTCCGAAGGAATGCGCGAAAAGCTGAAGTCCGCCGTAGAAACCGCCCTTGGTGTTATGCCTCACAGAGTAGAAATTTTAGTACATAAATAAGGAGTGAATTATGTTGGTAGTATTTAAACGAAAACAAGCAGTAATAACGATAATAATTTGTATGATAGTGGTAGCAGGTTATATAAACTGGGCGTATCAAACGGGAAACGGTACAGATACCGAAATGGCAAATATAGGGGAAATGCAACTTGCTGACAGCGGCGATGTAAAGCCTGTTAATGCCGCACCTGCCGTAGATACCGTTCAAAAAGCAAAGGATGAGCGTAATGAGGCAAGAGGTCGTGCAATGGATACTCTGAAGGCTACAATGACAGATGGGGCTTTATCTGATGATGCCCGGAAAAACGCCGAAAGCAGGTATCTTGCCATGGCGTCAGCTATGGAAAAAGAGGGTGTTTGCGAGGGTGCTTTAACAGCTAAAGGGATTGAAAATTCTGTTGTATTTATTTCGGACGGAAATATAAGCGTTTCCGTAAAATCTGAAAATGAACTGACAGAAGGTGATATTACAAAGATCAAGGATGTAATTATAACTGCGACAGGCACAAAGGCTGATAAAATCAAAATCAGCAGAATAAATTAAAATAAGTGACCCCACACAGCTTGTGAACTGCACCAGTTTGTGCGGGGTCGCCGTTTTTGTGTAAAGAAAACCACCGGCTTAGCCGGTGGTTATGATTAATTATGCTTCATAGCCTTTGTCAAGAGCTTTGTTATTAAGCTCAAGTAAATCTGCTTTTTTAGCAGGTACCAGCTTCGCAAGAGCTGTTTTCATTTCCTCAAGGGTAATAGTTTCATTAACTGCGGCAAGCTTGCCTAAGGTTACCATATTTGCAAGTGTATTTGCGTTCATATCAACCGCAAACTGTGTAGCGGGAATGGGAACTATGTTAATGTCATTCCGTGTAATATCTGTGGATATAAGCGAGCTGTCATAAATTACCGTACCACCCGGTGCAACAGTACCTATAAACTTTTCAAGAGAAGGTCCGTTAAGTGCAATAAGCACATCGGGAGCCTGAATAATAGGTGATGCAATGGGTTCATCAGATATAATCACGTTACAGTTAGCTGTACCGCCACGCATTTCCGGACCGTAAGAGGGTAACCACGAAACCTCTTTATCTTTGAGCATACCTGCGTAAGCAAGTAATTTACCTGCAAAGAGGATACCCTGACCGCCGAAACCGGCTAAAATAATTTGTGTTGTCATAATCGTTACCTCCCTTTATTCCTTGTCCTTGTAAACTCCCAGAGGGAATACGGGCATCATTTTTTCTTCAATCCAGTTAAGACTTTCAACAGGAGACAGACCCCAGTTGGTAGGACAAGCGGAAAGAACCTCAACAATAGAGAAGCCTTTGCCGTTTATCTGATTTTCAAAAGCCTTTTTGATTGCTTTTTTAGCATCACGGATATTTTTTACGTTATTAACGGCAACGCGGGCAGCGTAGGTTGTACCTTCAACCTGAGAGAGCATTTCGCAAACTCTGATGGGATAACCCTGAGTTGCTGTATCTCTGCCGTAGGGAGTAGTCTGTGTCACCTGACCTACAAGAGAGGTAGGTGCCATCTGACCGCCCGTCATACCGTAAATAGCATTGTTTACGAAGATAACGGTAATATTTTCGCTTCTTGCTGCAGAATGTACAGTTTCTGCAGTACCGATAGCCGCAAGGTCACCGTCACCCTGATATGTGAATACAATACTTCCGGGAACGGCACGTTTAATACCTGTTGCAACAGCAGGAGCTCTGCCGTGAGCGGCTTCCTGCATATCGCAATTAAAATAATTATACGCAAAAACCGAACAGCCAACGGGTGCTACACCTATGGTTCTGCCTTCGATTTCAAGCTCGTCTATAACCTCAGCCACAAGTCTGTGGATAATTCCATGAGTACAGCCGGGGCAATAATGCAAGGGTATGTCTGTAAGTGATTTTGGTCTTTCAAATACTTTAGCCATTATTTGCCACCTCCAATAATTTTTTCAATCTCACCGCAGATTTCAGCAGGAGAAGGAACAACGCCACCGTTACGGCCATAGAAGTAAACAGGTTTTTCACCGTTTACCGCAAGGCGAACATCCTCAACCATCTGACCCTGGCTCATTTCAACTGCCAGGAATGCTTTTGCGGTTTTTGCAGCATCGCTGATTGCTTTTTCGGGGAAAGGCCAAAGAGTAATAGGACGGATAACGCCAACTTTAACGCCTTTGTCACGCATATTCTGCATGGCAGTTTTTGCAATACGGGCTGTTACGCCGTAGGCTACAAGTACAATATCTGCATCCTCAATGCCAAAGGTTTCAACCTTAACCTCGTTTTGTTTTATGATTTCATAGCGTGCGGCACGTTCGTTATTGATTTTTTCAAGCTCAGAGGGTTCAATATAAAGTGAATTTACAATATTACGTTTACGCTCAAGCTTTGTGCCTGTAGTTGCCCAGTTTTTTTCGGGAACCTGACGTCTTGTGATATTTTCAAAGCTTACGGGCTCCATCATCTGACCAAGCATACCGTCACCCATAATCATAACGGGAGTTCTGTAAATATCGGCAATATCAAAGGCTTCACCTGTAAGAGAAACCATTTCCTGTACCGATGAAGGAGCAAGAACAACCAGGTGATAATCACCGTGACCGGCGCCTTTTGTTGCCTGGAAATAGTCAGACTGTGCGGGCTGAATACCGCCGAGGCCGGGACCGCCGCGAACTATATTTACAATAACGCAGGGTAAATCCGCACCTGCTATGTAAGAAATACCTTCGGATTTCAAGCTGATACCGGGGCTGGAGGATGAGGTCATAACTCTTGCACCTGCACCTGCCGCACCGTATACCATATTGATAGCTGCAACTTCACTTTCAGCCTGCATAAATAATCCGCCAACCTTTGGCATCTTCTTTGCCATATATGCCGCAACCTCTGCCTGCGTTGTGATGGGATAACCGAAGAATAAACGACAGCCTGCCTGCATAGCAGCTTCTGCCATAGCTTCGTTTCCCTTCATTAAAACTTTCTCTGCCACAATAATTCCTCCTTTATCTTTCAACCTCAATTACACAATCGGGACACATAAGTGCACACGAAGCACAACCGATACAGGCTTCCTGTTCGGTAACGGTTGCAGGCTTAAAGCCTTTGCCGTTAATTGTGTCTGAAAAGTGTATGATTTTTTTCGGACAAGCGGTAATACAAAGTCCGCAGCCCTTACATCTTTCAATGTTAAATGTAACCTTTGCCATATATATCATTCCTTTCTTTTACCATTTTTTCAGTCTGATTTCCATAGGAAACAGTTTGTTTTTATATCCTGACAGCTCCGGGGTCAAATAGCTTGCTACACTTATAAATTTTACACCAACGTCCAGCATTTCTGCCGCTTTATCAACAGTATCTATGCTGTTTAAAACAGTTTGTGCTGTTGTCTCAACGGACAAATTAGTGTTATTTACAAGTCCCGTAAACCTAAGCCTTGACGCTGTCTCAATATCTTTAAGACCCTGCACTATTTCATCGGCTGTGGAGGTGAGAGGTCTGCGAGTGTTTACAACGCCCAGCATATCGTAGGGCTGAGATTTAAAATACTCGTTGTAACGACCGAGTGCGATAGCACCGTCATCATTACCGCCTACATCAAATATTACATAACCCTCAAACTCAAAAGCCGAAAAAATTTCACTTGTCAGCGTGGGAACATCAACGTTTGTATTTGCGTAAGGGGGAAGTATAACTCTTATTCCTACATCCGTCAGAGCTTTTACATCATCAGCTGTACGGAAATAAGGATTTACAATATCAAGGTCGATTATTGTTACGGGATTTCCTTCATTTCGCAGTCTATAAGCGAGGTTTAAAGAAAATTCAGTTTTTCCGCTACCGTAGTGACCTGTTACAACAATCCTTTTATGCAAAAACAACACCTCTTTACACTAAATTTATCACCATTAATATATTATATCACAACTTTCGACAATTTTAAATAATGTTTTTATGGTTTTTTATGAGAAAAAATTAATGTTTTTTGCTTTGCGCCGCGTTTTTAAGAGCAAGCTCAAAGGGACTGACCTCATCAGAAAAGGAAGAATTCATATATTTTTTCATATCCTGACGCGACACCTTACCCGAAGAAGAATTTTTTGATTTTTCGTGGAATGAGCTTTGTTTTTCTCTGAATCCGCAGGTACAAATATATTTTTTGTTATTGCCTTCACCGTATAAATCCATTTTTTTATGGCAGTTGGGGCATCTCGCATTGGTTTTTATACTCAAATTCTCGCGGTAGCCGCATTCGCGGTCACTGCACACAAGCATTTTTCCGCGTTTTCCGTTAACCTCCAAAAGATATTTGCCGCAATGGGGGCAGGGGGTACGTGTCATATTATCGTGAACATAGCCTGCATCAATTGTCCTTACCTGATTTACTAATGAGGATGTGTATTTTTTTATATCTTCGATAAAAAGGTCAGATTTTGCATTGCCTTTGCTTATTTTTTCAAGGATTTCCTCCCATTTTGCCGTCAGCTCCGGCTTTTTCAAATCATCCGGTACAAGAGATATAAGCTGAATACCCTTTGAAGTCGGATAAATATCCTTGCCGCTACGTTCAACATAGAAGGAGGAAAACAGCTTTTCAATAATATCAGCACGTGTAGCAGGCGTTCCGAGACCACTGCTTTGCTTGATAATTTCCTTCATTTTTTCATCCTTGATAAATTTAGACGGGTTTTCCATCGCAGAAAGCAGAGTAGCCTCCGTATACCTTGCGGGAGGAGTTGTTTTGAGAGTTTTGATTTCTGATTTTATGCAGGGATAGCTGTCACCTTTTTTAATATCAGGCAGATTTTCGTCACCGTCCTCATCGTCTTCATCGGTAAAATTATATATTTCCTTCCAGCCTTTATTAATAACTTTAATTCCGTTTACCGTAAAGGTATTATCGCCTGAGCTTAATGTCACCTTCATACTTTCGTATTCGTAGGGCGGATAGAAAACTGTTAAAAATCTTTTTACCACTAAATCAAAGATTCTGCGTTCTTCGGGAGAAAGTGCCGAAAGAACGGCAGGCTCTTCTGTCGGAATTATGGCGTGATGGTCGCTGACCCTGGCGTTATTTATGCAAACCGCCGCCATTTTTCGATTGTTCCGCAAAATATCAGCCGCAGATTTCATATATTCTCTCGTATTTACGGCTTTAACCCTGTCGGTTAAGGTCGGTACCACATCATCGGGAATATATCTTGAATCTGTACGAGGATAGGTCAGAATCTTGTGATGCTCGTAAAGGCTTTGCATAAGAGACAGTGTTTGCTTTGCTGAATAACCGTAGATTTTATTCGCATCACGCTGTAGCTCTGTTAAATCATAGAGAAGGGGAGGAGCTTTCTTTTTAAGAGTTTTTTTCACATCAGAAACAGTAAATCGTCCACAGCTTTTTTGTATGGTCTCAGCTCTTTCACGGTCAAAAACGGCAGACGTTCCTCTTTCGTCACAAAAGGTGGCTCTAAAGCCGCCTAAATCGGCTCTGACGGTATAATAATCCCTGGGAACAAATTTACGTATTTCATTCTCGCGGTTTACGATAAGTGCGAGAGTAGGCGTCTGAACACGACCTGCCGATAGCTGTGCGTTAAATTTGCAGGTCAAAGCTCTCGTTACATTAAGACCCACGTACCAGTCGGCTTCGGCTCTTGCCTGAGCACTTTTATACAGATTTTCGTATTCCCTTCCGTCTTTTAAGTTTGCAAAGCCTTCGCGGATGGCCTTGTCGGTCTGTGATGAAATCCAGAGTCTCTTTATGGGCTTTTTAACGCCCGTTTTTGCAATTATCCATCGTGCTACAAGCTCGCCCTCACGACCGGCATCGGTGGCAATGACTACGGTCGAGACTTCCTTGGATTGAAGGAGTGAACGGACAACAGAAAATTGCTTTCCCGTCTGATTAATAATCTCTAAATCCATCTTTTCGGGAAGCATAGGCAGCGTTTCCATACTCCAGGTTTTATACTGATTACCGTAATGTTCAGGGTCGGCTAAGGTCACAAGATGACCCAGCGCCCAGGTTACGATATATTTTTCTCCGTGCAAAGCACCATCCGCAGATTTCCTGCAACCGAGAACTCTGGCTATTTCACGACCTACAGAAGGCTTTTCTGCAAGAACAAGTATTTTAGACATCTGATTATTCCTCTCATTCATCTTCGCTTATTTTTTCAAGCTGTGAAATAATTTTTCTGGTACGTACACCTACAAGCTTATCCATATCACTGCCAAGCTGAGTGATTTTCTTTTGGGTACTGTCAAGAATCTCGGCAAATTTTGCAAACTCGGTCTTAACGCCACCAAGCACCTTCCATACCTCTGAAGCACGCTTTTCAATGGTCAGGGTTTTGAAGCCCAACTGAAGACTTGAAAGAAGTGCCGCAAGGGTTGAAGGACCTGCAATCATAACCTTGTAGTCATTCCTTACAGTTTCAAAAAGACCTGTATTTCTTACCACCTCGGCATAAAGCCCTTCAACAGGCAGGAACATAATACCAAAATCGCAAGTTGCAGGCGGATAAATATATTTGTCGCATATATCCTTAGCAGATTTCTTTATGGCTGTCTCCAGCTCTTTGGTTGCGACTGTAACGCCTGCCATATCTCCCTTTTCATAAAAATCAAGAAGTCTGTTATAGGCTTCGAGAGGGAATTTGGCATCAATAGGAATATATACGGCACTGTCACCGCTGCCCGGAAGCTTTACGGCAAACTCTACCACATCGCGGCTACCCGGTTTGGTGGCAACATTTTTTTCGTATTGCGAAGGGGTTAAAAGCTGTTCTATAATACCGCTTAACTGAAGCTCGCCTAAAATACCTCTTGTTTTAACGCCCGACATAACCTTTTTTAAATCGCCGACACTGGAGGCGAGAGTCTGCATTTCGCCAAGTCCCTTATGTACCTGCTCAAGTCTGTCGCTGACATTTTTAAAGGAGGTCGAAAGCTGTGCTTCAAGGGTTTTCTGAAGCTTCTCATCTACGGTAGCTCTCATTTGTTCCAGGCTCTTTTCGTTGGAATCACGCATAGAGTTAAGCTTTAATTCCACCATATTCGTAAGCTTCATCAGCATATCACTGTTAGCTGTGGTTATGGCGGAAAGCCCCGTAGTTTGCGAGCTGGAAAAATTATCAAGTCTGTTTGTAAGGTTTGTTTCTAAAATTCCTATACGCTTTTCCTGCTCGTTGCGGTGAGCAGAAAACTCATCACGGATAATTTTATCGGTATTTTGCGGTTTTCTCATAACAAGAATTATAATAACAACCGCAAGCAGTGCAATAATAACATATTCAAGCATGTTTTCATCTCCTAAAATTATTGATAAATTTATTATACAATAAAACCGCAATTATTTCAAGAGATTTTTAAAAAATAATTGACAATGTACGCATTATAGTATAAAATATATACGTAAAGGATTGGTGAAAATGGATAAGTACAGCATTTTAAATAATGTGTTCGGATATGATAAATACCGCAGCGGTCAGGAATTTTTTGTAGATACAATTTTAGAAGGCAGAGACGTTCTCGGGATTATGCCTACAGGTGCAGGGAAATCTGTTTGTTATCAGGTATCTGCTCTTATGATGGAAGGCATTACTCTTGTTATTTCTCCGCTGATTTCTCTAATGAAAGACCAGGTGTCGGCTCTGGTGCATTCAGATGTACGTGCGGCATATCTCAACAGCTCTCTGACGGAAAATCAGTATTCTAAAGCTCTGTACAATGCGGAAAAGGGAATGTATAAAATTATTTACGTTGCCCCCGAAAGACTTAATACACCGAGCTTTTTAAGATTAGCTAAAACTATAAAAATTTCTATGGTAACGGTCGATGAAGCTCATTGCGTATCACAATGGGGTCAGGATTTTCGCCCCGGTTATCTTGAAATACCAAAGTTCATAAATGAGCTGGGTTACAGACCTGTAATCAGCGCTTTCACAGCAACTGCAACCACGAAGGTAAGAGATGATATAATAAGAAAACTCCAGCTTAAAAATCCAAGTATTAAGATAACAGGCTTTGACAGACCAAATTTAACCTTTGAGGTAGCTTATCCCGATGACAAGGATGCCTATCTGCGGTATTTTATACGTTGCCACAAGGAAGCCGCAGGTATAGTTTATTGCAGTACCAGAAAAAATGTTGAAAATGTATATGAAATGCTGTCAGAATACGGCTACAGCGTGGGCAAATACCATGCAGGAATGAACATTGCCGACAGGAATAAGCATCAGGAGAATTTTTTATTTGACAGGATAAAAATCATAGTTGCCACTAACGCCTTCGGAATGGGAATAGATAAATCGGATGTTGCCTTTGTAATTCACTATAATTTGCCTGCCAGCATTGAAAATTACTATCAGGAGGCAGGTCGTGCGGGACGTGACGGCAATGACGCTAAATGTATATTGCTTTATAAAAAACAGGATTATCATATTCAGAAATTCTTAATTGACAAAGCCGAAAAACAACCCGAAATCACCGATGAAGAGTTTGAAGCTTTTAAAGAAAATGAAAAGGAAAAACTCAAAAAAATGGTATTTTACTGTCGTTCAAAGGATTGTCTCAGGAACCGTATTTTAAATTATTTCGGCGAATTAACATCAGATGTCTGCGGTAAATGCAGCGTATGTACGGGAGCTATGGAGGAATCGTCAGATACAGCTGTTCCGGAGAAATTTTCTGAATTTGAAGAGGATACAAAGGCTGTTAAAAATTATAATAAAATCAAAAGCAGAGCAAAAAATATGATTGAAGATTTGGTTGAATTGCCTCTTTATACCGAGCTTAAAAAGCTGAGAAGCAGTATTTCCAAACAGGAAAATGTACCTGCCTTTGTAGTCTTTTCCGATATGACTCTGAAGGATATGTGCAGGAAGTTACCGCGAAGCGAGGAGGAGTTTTTGACGGTCGAAGGAGTAGGACAGGCAAAGCTGAAAAAGTACGGCAAGGACTTTATAAGAGTCATAAGACAATTTTCATAAGTGGTTTTCATAGGTGAAATTGCCTATATATTTCAATAAAAAAGGTTAAAAATTTGTCAATGTATATGAATTATATTTAAGTACTTGAAAAATTTTCATTTTTGATATACAATATATAAGGTTAGAAAAATTTATTAAATAAAAGAGGTGCTTTAAAATGTTAAACAAAAAAACTGTTGAGGACATTGCAGTAGCAGGCAAGAAGGTTTTAGTAAGATGCGACTTTAACGTTCCCATGGACGCTGAAGGTAAAATTACTGATGAAAATCGTATTGTAGGAGCTCTCCCAACAATTAAGTACTTAATTGAAAACGGCGCTAAGGTTATTCTTTGCTCACACATGGGCAGACCTAAGGGTGAGTTTAATATGAAATACAGTCTTGCTCCTGTAGCTAAGAGATTATCTGAGCTTTTAGGCAAAGAGGTTGCTATGGCTGAGGACGTTATAGGCGACAGCGCAAAGGCACTTGCGGCAAACTTAGGTGAAGGCGATGTAATGCTTCTTGAAAACGTACGTTTCCACAGTGAAGAAGAAAAGAATGACCCCGGTTTTGCAAAGGCACTTGCTGATTTTGCAGAAATATTCGTAAATGATGCTTTCGGTACAGCTCACAGAGCACATGCTTCCACTGCAGGTGTAGCTGATTATCTTCCCGCTGTATCAGGCTATCTTATCCGGAAGGAAATTGATTTCCTCGGTAATGCGGTATCCAATCCGAAAAGACCCTTCCTTGCTATCCTCGGCGGTGCTAAGGTTAAAGATAAAATCGGCGTAATCAATGCGTTACTTGATAAATGTGATACAATCATCATCGGTGGCGGTATGGCTTATACTTTTGCAAAGGCTATGGGCGGTAATATCGGTAAATCCCTTTGCGATGATGAAAGACTTGACTATTGCCGTGATATTATGGCGAAGGCTAAGGAAAAAGGAATTAAACTACTGCTTCCCGTTACCAATGTAGCGGCTGATGATTTCAGCAACGATGCTAACCGTCAGGTTGTATCTGTAATGGATATTCCCGAAGGCTGGGAAGGTATGGATATTGCTGATGAAACCATCGACCTGTTTAAAGAAAGCATCCTTGAAGCAAAAACAATCGTTTGGAACGGTCCTATGGGTTGTTTTGAAATGCCTAATTTCGCAAAAGGTACAATTGCCGTAGCAAAATTAGTTGCTGAAGCTGATGCAACAACAATTATCGGCGGCGGCGACAGTGCGGCTGCTGTTGAACAGCTGGGCTTTGCTGATAAGATGAGCCACATTTCCACAGGCGGCGGTGCAAGCCTTGAGTTCCTTGAAGGTCTTGAGCTTCCCGGTATCGCTTGCTTACAGGATAAATAATTGATTGATTGGAGATAAAGAAAATGAGAACAAAAGTTATTGCAGGAAACTGGAAAATGAATAACACTCCCGCTGAAGGAAAAGCGTTAATTGAAGGTATTAAAGCTGCTGCTGATAAAGCAACAGCAGAGGTTGTTGTTTGTACACCCTTCGTTGCACTTCCTACAGCTGTTGAAGCTGCAAACGGCAGTAAAATCGGTGTAGGCGCACAGAATATGTATTTTGAAGACAAGGGTGCTTTTACAGGCGAGGTGTCTGCTGATATGCTTAATGCTGTAGGCGTAAAGTATGTTGTTATCGGTCACTCTGAAAGAAGAGAATATTTTGCAGAAACAGATGCAACAGTTAATAAAAAGACAATCAAAGCACTTGAAAAGGGTATTACACCTATAGTATGCTGCGGCGAAACTCTCACACAGCGTGAAGATGGCATTACCTTTGATTGGATTGCAATGCAGATTAAGCTTGCTATGAAGGATATTTCTGCAGATGATGCAAAGAAGGTTATTATTGCTTACGAGCCTATCTGGGCAATAGGTACAGGTAAAACAGCTACAGATGAGCAGGCAAACGAAGTTTGTGCAGCTATCCGCTCAGTGCTTGCTGAAATATACTCCAAGGAAACCGCTGAAGAAATCCGTATTCTTTACGGCGGCAGTATGAATGCTAAAAATGCAGCAGGACTTCTTGCAATGTCTGATATTGACGGCGGTCTTATCGGCGGTGCAAGCCTTAAGGCTGAGGATTTCAGCACAATAATTAATTTTGCAGGTTAATTTAAACCATACTGGCGGCGGCTTCTCTGAAGCTGCCCCATAACAGAAAGGTAAGGAAACAAGATGTCTAAAAAACCTTTATGTCTAATGATATTGGATGGTTACGGTATAGCGGAAAAAGATGACAAAAACGCTATTTTTAAAGCTAATACCCCCAATATGGACAAGTATCTGAATCAGTATCCCAATACACAAATCAGCGCCAGTGGTCTTGATGTTGGTCTTCCTGACGGTCAGATGGGTAACTCCGAGGTGGGACACACCAATATCGGTGCAGGCAGAGTAGTGTATCAGGAGCTTACGAGAATTACAAAAGCAATTAATGACGGAGATTTCTTTGAAAACGAAGCCCTTTGTGATGCTATGGAAAATTGCGTAAAAAACGGTACAAAGCTTCATTTGATGGGCCTTTTATCCGATGGCGGTGTTCATAGCCATAACAGCCATCTTTACGCTCTTATTAAAATGGCAAAAGACAAAGGCGTAAAAGAGATTTTTATTCATTGCCTGCTTGATGGTAGAGATGTTCCACCAAACTCAGGTTTGGATTTTGTCAAAGACCTGGCTGAAGAAATAAAGAAAATAGGCGCAGGCGAAATCGCAACGGTAATGGGAAGATATTATGCAATGGACCGTGACAACAGATGGGACAGAGTTGAAAAGGCATATAACGCCATAGCTTTGGGTGAAGGGGAGATAGCTCCCTGCGGAATTTGCGCCGTGAAAAATTCTTATGACAACGAAGTTTTTGATGAATTTGTCGTTCCTACGGTTGTCAGAAAAGGTGCTACCGTTGACGAGGGCGACAGCATAGTGTTCTTCAATTTCCGCCCTGACAGGGCAAGAGAAATTACAAGATGCTTTGCAGATACTGAATTTGCGGGCTTTGAGCGTAAAAAATTCAGTAAAGTGAAATACGTATGTATGACACAGTATGATGCCTTGATGCCTAATGTAGAGGTTGCCTTCAAGCCACAGAAATTAGTTAATACATTAGGTGAAATCATAAGTAAAAACGGTATGAACCAGCTTCGTATAGCTGAAACCGAGAAGTATGCTCACGTTACCTTTTTCTTTAACGGCGGCGTTGAACAGGTTTATGAAGGCGAGGACCGCGCTCTTATAAATTCTCCTAAGGTTGCAACATACGATCTGAAGCCGGATATGAGTGCCTTTGAGGTTACTCAAGAGGCGATTAAGAGAATTGACAGCGACAAGTATGATGTGATAATTCTTAATTTTGCCAACTGCGATATGGTAGGTCATACCGGCTTTATGAATGCGGCTATAAGTGCTGTAGAAGCTGTTGACAACTGTATGGGTAAGGTAGTGGATAAAGTAACGGAAAAAGGCGGCATAGTGCTTATTACAGCTGACCACGGCAACGCTGACTGTATGATAGACACAGACGGTGGCCCCTTTACTGCACACACCACAAATAAAGTGCCTTTTGTTGTAATCGGCAAGGACTGCAAGCTCCACGAAGGTAAGCTGGCGGATATAGCTCCTACAATGCTTGATCTGCTTGGAATTGAAAAACCGTCAGAGATGACAGGTGAAAGTTTAATAGGTTAATTTCATTTAAAAAATGTAAATTATAAATTATGAGAGGAGATTTCAAAAATGAAACAGTTTATTGAAATTATTGACGTAGTAGGTCGCGAAATATTAGATTCTCGCGGTAATCCTACAGTAGAGGTTGAAGTTTACACAGACGGTGGCTATTGCGGTCGTGCGGCAGTACCCTCAGGCGCTTCTACAGGTGCTTTTGAAGCTTGTGAACTTCGTGACGGCGGCGACAGATACCTTGGTAAAGGTGTTCAGCAGGCAGTTGACAATGTTAATGACATTATCGCTGAAGAAATTATCGGTATGAACGTACTTGACCAGGTTGAAATCGACAGAGCTATGATAGCTTTAGACGGCACACCTAACAAAACAAAGCTTGGTGCTAACGCTATTCTCGGTGTATCACTTGCTTGTGCTCAGGCAGCAGCTGAAGCTCTCGGTGTATCTCTTTACAACTACATCGGCGGATGCAACTCCAAAACACTTCCCGTTCCTATGATGAACATCATTAACGGCGGTAAGCATGCAGATAACTCTGTAAGCTGTCAGGAATTTATGATTATGCCTGTTGGTGCTAAATCCTTTAAAGAAGCACTCCAGAATTGTGCTACAGTATTCCACACACTCAAATCCGTTCTTAAAGCAAAGGGTTACTCTACAGCAGTAGGTGACGAAGGCGGTTTTGCTCCTAACCTTGGTAGCGATGAAGAAGCTGTACAGGTTATCGTTGAAGCTATTGAAAAAGCAGGCTTTAAGCCCTATGACGATTTCAGAATTGCTCTTGACCCTGCTTCTACGGAAATGTACGAAGAAGCTAAAGCTAAGGGTGAAGAAGGTAAATATTATTTCTGGAAACAGGATAAGATGCTTACCCGTGAAGAAATGGTTGACTTCTGGGCTGATTGGGTTGCTAAATATCCTATCATCTCTATCGAAGACGGTATGGCAGAAGAAGACTGGGAAGGTTGGGATATGCTTACAAAGAGAATCGGCAATAAGGTTCAGCTTGTTGGTGATGACCTGTTTGTAACTAACACAGCAAGACTTAAGAAGGGTATCAGCCTCGGCGTAGCTA
>JAZSKI010000065.1:0-30881 GCA_045534775.1 Clostridia bacterium
CGAAGAAATTGCCGCAAGAGTTGCTCAAATAAAGGGCGCTATAGAAGTAACGACAAGCGATTTCGATAAAGAAAAGCTCCAAGAAAGACTTGCAAAGCTTGCGGGCGGCGTGGCAGTAATCAAGGTTGGTGCGGCTACAGAAACCGAAATGAAGGAAATGAAGCTTAGAATTGAAGATGCTCTTGCGGCAACCCGTGCGGCTGTTGAAGAGGGTATAGTAGCAGGTGGCGGCACAGCCTTTATAAATGCTATTGACAGCGTTAAAGCTCTCCTTGATACAACAACGGGCGATGAAAAAACAGGTGTGGCTCTTGTGGCAAAAGCTCTTGAAGAACCTGTAAGACAGATAGCTCAAAACGCCGGTGTTGATGGCTCTGTTATAGTAGAGACAATTAAAAAATCGGGCAAAATCGGTTACGGCTACAATGCTCTCACCGAAGAATATGCCAATATGATTGAAACAGGTATCGTAGACCCCACAAAGGTTACAAGAAGCGCCCTTCAGAATGCTTCATCAGTAGCGGCGATGGTACTTACAACAGAAAGCCTTGTTGCTGATATTCCCGAAGAGAATGCACCCAACCCCGCAGCAATGGCAGGCGGTATGGGCGGCGGTATGGGAATGTATTAAGATTTGCCCTAAAGGAACCGAAAATTTTCGGTTCCTTTTTTTATAAGTTTTACTTGACAATATTCGCCAATTGTGATACAATTTATTGTAGAATATTATGTATGGGGTGATAAGTTTGAAAAAGGCACACATAGTAACTCATACTCATTGGGACAGAGAATGGCGTTATCCTATTTGGGAAAACAGACAGTATCTGGTTGATATGGTAGATGAGTTGCTGGAAATTTTAGACACACAGCCTGAGTATTCCTGCTTCCTTATGGATGGTCAGTCGGTAATAATTGAGGATTATCTCGAAATGAAACCCGAAAACCGTGAAAAGGTTGAAGGATATATTAAATCAGGTAAAATTGATGTAGGTCCCTGGTACACGTTGCCTGACCTTTATCCGGTATGCGGTGAGAGTTTGGTGAGAAACCTTTTAAAGGGCGACAGACTTTCTAAAAAACTCGGCAGAAGGCTTAATGTAGCACACGAATCCTTTGGCTGGGGTCAAACAGCACAGTTCCCGCAGATTTATAAAGGCTTTGGTTTGGATTTTGTAGTAGTTGCGAAAAATGTAGCTAAAAATAGATGTCCTAACTGCGAATTTTTGTGGGAAGCGCCCGATGGCACGCAGGTATATGCAACACGACTTGGCGAGCATGCAAGAGCTAACTTCTTTATGAACGCTTTTCTTGCTATAACTACCGATAAAGACTACAACTCGGATGAATATTATATGAAGCTGGGTAAGGATGGTCAGGTTTATCACGAGGCAGACGAGAAAGGCTTCTGGGAAGATTATTTCGTAATTGCCGATAACGGATTAATCCACGATAACAGGCTGAAGGATGCAGTAAGACTTGCATGGGCTTCTATGGATGAAACCGTAACAGAAGATATGAGAATACTCATGAACGGCTCAGACTCATCAACAGCACAGCCTCAGCTGGTTGAGATAATCAAACGTGCTCAGGAACTGTTCCCTGAAATTGAGCTTAAGCTCTCAACTCTTGAGGAATATGTTGACGATTTTAAGAAAATCGTAGACGATGCAAAGCTTAAGGTTATAAAAGGTGAGCTTCGTGACGGTCCCGCTTTCAAATGCAGTGCAAATGCACTTTCCACAAGACCGAAAATTAAAATCCTTAACAAAAAGACGGAAAATGCTATCTTCAAGACAGCAGAACCTCTTTCGTGTATGGCGGATAACGAAAACAGAACCTTTATTGACAAGGCTGTAGATTATCTCCTTTTGTCACATCCTCACGACAGCGTAAACGGTGTTACTCAGGATAAGACTGCGGACGACACGGTTTACAGATTAAATCAGGCGTTGGAGCTTGCTGAAACCGTATCAAACACATCCTGCAAAACTATTGTTAAAAATATAGATTTCTCAAAATATGCCGATGAGGATATTTTGCTCGTTATGTTCAATACTCTCCCTTATGAGAGATGCGAAACAGTTAAGCTTTACATAGATTTCCCACAGGAAATGAATGTATGGGATTTTGATGTCTATGACGGTGATAAGAAGCTCACAAAGCAGATTATTTCAAGAAAAGAGGTTGTTTCTCCGGTAGCTAACCTTCATACGAGACCTCTGCCTTATCTGATAGACAGATATGAGGTTGTAGTTGAAACAGGAGCACTTCCCGCAATGGGTTATAAAACTCTCAAGGTAGTAAAAACCAAGGAATTTAACCGTAAAACCGTATTCTGGCACGAAATGAGAAAATATAACGGTAACGAGCTTATTACAGGCGTAAATACTATGGAAAACGAATTTTTAAAGGTGGTAGTAGAAGGCAACGGCACAATTACCGTAACCGATAAAAATTCCGGAACAGCTTATTCAAACCTCAACTATTATGAGGATACGGGAGACCAGGGTGATTATTGGATTTATTATCCTCCTTATCACAACAAAACCTATAATTCTCTCGGCGCAAATGCGGATATCTGGTATGAAGAAAACGGTGAGCTTTCCGCTACTATTGCCGCTAAAATCACAATGACTCTGCCGGCCTATGCTATCGTAAATGAAAATATGATACACGGTGAAAGCAGAAGAAGTGACGAAATGTGCGACATGGAAATCACTACATATTATACTCTCAAGAAGGACGCAAAGGCTGTAGAGGTTAAATCTGTTATAAACAACACAGCACGTGACCATAAAATGCGTGTTGCTTTTGATACGGGCATTAAAACCGAATTTGCCGAAAGCGCAGGTCACTTCTATGTGGACAAACGTCCTACAGCTGTTCCTGAAGGTGAATACTATCCCGAAATGCAGACTCTGCCCAAGGGCTATTTCACAACTCTCAAGGATAAGAAAAACGGCTTCTCCGTTATAGATAACGCAACCTGTGAGTATGAAGCAACAGAAGAAGGTAAGCTATATATTTCCCTCTTCAGAAGTGTCAGAAATATTATCTGTACAGAGTTCAGAAGTGCAGGTGCATTCCCCCACGAGGATGGCGGTCAGTCTCTCGGAATGTTGGAATTTAACTATTTGATTTATCCCTTCAGCAAGGACGAGACAGGCTTCTTAGCCGAAAGAATTTCTGCTCCTGTTAAAACTGTTCAGACAACCAAAGGTAACGGTAAAAACAGCGACAGCATTTCTCTTATAGAGATACCGCAACCCCTTGTAATGACAGCGCTTAAAAAGTGTGAAGACAAAGATAAATATATTATAAGAATGTATAATCCTACCGACAAGGCAGTTAAAGGCAAAATTAAAACCGCGTTCAAAAACCCCAAGCTGGTTAATATGAACGAAGAAATCATCGGCGATTTTGACTTTGATAAAGTGGAATTCGGTAAATATCAAATTATTACGATAGAGGTGGAAAAATGAACGAAATTTTAAAAAGTGATTTTTTTGAGGTGGGTCGTGATGGTGTTAAGAAAATTCTTACACCCGATGATAAGAAAATTGACATAGTTGAATTTGATGACAAAAAACTGTGTTATGTAAAAAGCGGTATGGGTTATCCTGCAATTTATCCTATGCACGAAACACATTTCGAGAAAAAGGCTGAGGCTATTCTTATGGACCTTGACGGCACCAGTGTTCACAGCGAAGAATTCTGGATGTGGGTAATCGAACAGACTACAGCAAGACTTATGGGAAATCCCAATTTCAAAAAAGAAGCTGAAGACGAACCCTTTATTTCAGGTCACTCCGTTTCCGAGCATTTGCAGTATATGATAGATAAATACTATAAAGAAGGCAACCTTGAGCTTGCAAGACAGTACTATTTTGAAATCGTAAACCACGAAATGGCTGAAATTATGAAAGGCAGAGGCAAACAGGATGCTTTTACACCTGCTCCCGGTCTGAAAGAGTTTTTACTTGCAGTAAAAGGCGAGGGTATAAAAATCGGTCTTGTAACCAGCGGTCTTTATGAAAAGGCTATGCCGGAAATAGTATCTGCTTTCCGTCAGCTTGATATGGGCGACCCCGTAGATTTCTATGACAGCATTATAACAGCAGGTTATGCACTCAGAAAAGGTCAGACAGGTACTCTGGGTGAGCTTGCTCCCAAACCCCATCCGTGGCTTTATGCAGAAACTGCAAGAGTAGGTCTCGGTATACCCTTTGAAAATCGTCACAAGGTTATCGGTATAGAAGATAGTAGTGCCGGCGTAGTATCAATTAAGCTGGCAGGCTTCTCCTGCGTAGGTATCTCAGGCGGTAATATCGAACGTGCCGGTATTGGCGATATGTGCGATTATAAGATTGATAATCTTATGGATATGCTTGATATAATTGTATAACAGATAAAACCTTAAAAGGGAAATAGGGGAGATAAAAAAGAAAATCCTTACAACCTTTTTGGCGTTGGTTATGTTATCGAACTGCCTGTCATTCGGGGCAATGGCAGAGGAAACACCGATTTTCCTGATTTGAAATAATTTTTGATAACATTATATAAACTACCATTAAATAAGATTATATAAAATATCAAAAATAGCCCTCGCCGGCTAAATTGCCTACGGCTATTTTTATTGTAATCAATAAAAATAGTTTATCTGTAATTATTTTTTCAAAAACCCCTTGACGAATTTGATTAATTATATTAAAATAATATAATAGGGATATAATGTAGAATAGGAGTGGTTTATATGAAATGTCCATTTTGCGAACATACCGAAAGTAAAGTAATTGATACAAGAACGACGGAGGAAGGGGTATCAATCCGCCGCCGCCGCGAGTGTCTTAAATGCGAAAAAAGATTTACAACCTATGAGCTGGTTGAAACAATGCCCATAATGGTGGTAAAAAAGGATAAAAGCAGACAGAGCTTCGACCGTGACAAGCTACTAAACGGTCTTTTCAGGGCTTGCGTAAAACGCCCCGTTTCAACTGAAGAAATTGAAGGTATTGTAAGCCGAATCGAGCAAAAGTTGGCAAACTCTCTTGAACGCGAGATTTCATCAAGTCTTTTGGGCGATATGGTGCTTGAAGAGCTTGTGAATATTGATACGGTAGCTTATGTTAGATTTGCATCTGTTTATAAGGATTTTAAAGACCTGGATTCATTTATGTATGAGTTGGATACGATTCGTGATAAAAAATAGAATTAGGAGGTGCCGGATTGTCGAAAAAAATTTATTCTTTTTTACTTGTTTTAATATTGATATTATGCGGTTGCAACAAGGTAAGCGAGATTTTGCCGTATAGCGACGGCAATACTGCAGAAACGGTCCGCACATATCAGAATAAAGACAGTCTGACCATATTTGCAATACGTCCTGAAACCTTAAATCCTCTTTTGACAGATTTTTCCATTAACAGGACTATGTTGTCGCTGATTTTTGAGCCACTTTTTACTACAACTCAAAGCTTTGAAATAAACCCCAAGCTGGCTGAAAGCTATACCGTAGGCGAAAATGCTATGAGTCTGACGGTAAATTTACGGAGAGGCATCAAATGGCACGATGGTAGCGAATTTACCGCAAATGATGTAGATTATACAGTTAAACATATATTGGAGATGAAGGAAGAGGCATATTGCTACAATTCTCTTTTAAATGTGGCAGGTGCAGGCGTAGTGGATAGATACACCTTCGAGTTTACCCTCCAAAACCCCGACTCGGGCTTTGTGGGATTGCTGGATTTTCCCATAATTAAAAACAATTCGGCAGAAACCCTTGCACTGTGCGGCGATGCGGTTGGTACAGGTATGTATAAATACAGCGGCGGAGAGGTATTTAAAAATATAATTCTTGAGAGAAACGAAGGCTGGTGGGGCGGAAGTATTAATATCCCTGCCATAGTTGCAGAGCTTATACCCGATACCGATTCTCTGTACAACGGCTTTAAAATGAACAGTATTGATGTTGCTGTGGCAGATAATGCAAGCGGAAGCAAATACGGTATTAATGAAAATGTTAAGTTTATAAACTCAAACACCAATTATTATACCTATCTTGCATTAAATCACAGAAATATTTTACTGAAAAACGGCGAGCTACGTAAAATAATGTATGAAATCCTGTCTACCGATAAAATTACTATGGATTTATTGCCCGGATATTCGGTTTTATGCAGTTCTCCCGTAAATCCGGCTTCGGTTTATACAATGCCCGTTGAAACAACCGAGAAGCCCGGTATTAAAGACCGTCTTAGGGAGCTGGGCTGTGGAATGGACGATCAGGGCTTAAGGAAAATGGAGATTGACGGAAATGGCTATCTCCTTGATTTTAATTTGCTTATCTGCTCGGACAATCCCACAAGAATTATTGTGGGAGAATATATAAAATCTTCACTAATGATGTACGGAATTTCGGTAAATATCGTAGGAAAGACCAAAGGCGAATATATTTCCGCGGCATATTCAGGTAACTACGATATGGTACTTTGTGAAACAAAGCTGGGACTTAACCGCGATTTTGGTGCTGTTATGGCAACGGGCGGAAGTGTTAATATAGGAGGATATTCGTCATCTGCCACAGATGATGCACTTTATCTTCTTAAAATAGCAAGAACCGATACTGAAGCCGCAGAAGCCTTTAAAAATATCCAAAACATTTTTGCGACGGATACCCCTCATATACCTCTTTATTTCTCACAAAATAAAATTATATACAACGAGGCGGCGGTTGAAAATGTCGTTGCAGGCGACATAGGCTATGAATACAGTAATATTAATCAATGGATTTTGAAGAACTGAAAGGAATAAACCGTGATACTTGAAAATTTTAATTTACTTAAAAAACAACTTCTGGAAAATGAGTTCAGTCACCTGAATATGCCGCAAAAAGAGGCGGTATTCAATATGAAGGGCGCTATGCTTATCCTTGCAGGGGCAGGCAGTGGTAAAACCACGACCGTAGTTAATAAAATTTCATATATGCTTAAATACGGCGATGCCTATGAGGATTTCAAAGTCCTGCCGCAGGGCGTTGATGAAAATATAATCGAATATATGAAGGCGTTTGCTGATGAAAAAATGCCTCCCGATGATTATATAAGAGAATTTGTTGCGAAAAATCCTGTTAAACCCTATAATATTCTCGCTTTCACCTTTACCAACAAAGCGGCAAATGAAATGCGTAAGCGAATTTCTGCCGCAACAAACGGCGGAGCAGAGGATATGTGGATTGGTACTTTCCATTCCGTATGCGTGCGTATTTTAAGAAGATATATAGATAAAATTGAAGGCTATGACAAAAATTTTGTCATTTATGATACGGCAGACCAGAAAACTCTACTGAAAACCTGCCTTTCCTCTATGGGTGTCAACGAAAAGGAATATCCGCCCTCAGAGATGCTCCATGCCATTGGCAGAGCTAAGGATAAGCTGATGACTCCGGAGGATTACATAAACATTTATTCTGACTATAGAAACAGGAATATAGGGGAGATTTACAAGACATATCAGCGTAAGCTGAAAGAGTATAATGCTTTGGATTTTGATGATATTATACGTCTGACCGTAGACCTTCTTCAGCGGGACTTAGAGGCACGTGACTACCTTTCAAACAAGTTCAGATATATTCTTGTAGATGAATATCAGGATACCAATATGGCTCAGTATAAACTGATTTCCTTGCTGGCACAGACCAATAAAAACCTGTGTGTGGTAGGTGATGACGACCAGTCAATCTACGGCTGGCGTGGTGCGGATATTCAGAATATTATAGATTTTGAAAACCAATATGACCATTGCCGAGTTATAAGACTTGAACAGAATTACCGTTCAACTCAGATAATTCTGGATGCCGCTAACAGAGTCATTGAACGAAATTCTAACAGAAAAGGTAAAAATCTGTGGACGGCAAAGGAAGGCGGCGAGAAAATAAACCTGTATTATGCCGAAAATGACCGCGACGAGGCAATAAACGCCGTAGCTGATATTAAAAAGCTCATAGATGACGGCAAAGGCACTCTCAGCGACTGTGCTTTTTTATACAGAACCCATACTCAGTCGCGTATTATTGAAGATGTGCTTGTGAGAGAAGGCTTGCCCTATAAAATCATAGGCGGACTCAGGTTTTATGAAAGACGGGAAATTAAAGACGTAATGGCGTATTTAAGACTAATAGTGAATCCTTCTGATAATATCAGCCTTAAACGTATTATAAACGTACCGAAACGAGGTATCGGCGATACTACGGTGGAAAAGCTGGAACAGCTTGCAGAGGAAAACAATACAGGCTTGCTTGATATTATAAGCGGAGGCGATTTTACAGCCCTTCAACGTGCGGCGGGAAAGCTTGAGGAATTCGGCAGGCTTGTTGCAGAATTGAAAGAAATTGCCGAGGCTGATTTGCCCTCAAAGGCAATAGAAAAAATAATAGAAAAAATTGGTCTTGTTGAGGAATATTCCAAAGAAGGCGAAATTGAAGCCATAACCCGGACAGAAAATATCAAGGAGCTCATTAACGTGGCTACAGAGCTTGAGAAAAACGGTGAAGTAGCTTCTATGGAGGATTTTTTGGCGTATACCTCCTTGATTACCGATACGGATGTATCCGATGAGGATAGCGACTGTGTAGTACTTATGACTATGCACGCCGCAAAGGGTCTTGAGTTTCCTTTTGTGTTTCTGATGGGACTTGAGGAAGGCATCTTTCCGAAGGTTGACCCGCTTTTGGATGATGAAACCGAGCTTGAGGAGGAACGCAGACTGCTTTATGTGGCAATTACCCGTGCCAAGGAAAAGCTCTTTGTTTATCACGCCGCAAAGCGTATGCTTTACGGAAAAACTCAATATGCGAGACCTTCGAGGTTTTTGGAGGAATTACCCCACGAGCTTATAGAGGAAAAGCTAAGCAGACCTGCACCACGTTTTGAGCCGGTTCAAAAACAAAAGTCCGTTGATTTCTATGCAAAAGCAAGGGAACTTACCTTTGAATTGCCGAAATTTATCTCCGGTGAAAGCTTTACCGCAGGAGATAGGGTAGAACATAAAAAATTTGGTCAGGGAACAGTCGCAGGCGTAAACAGCGGCACCGATATGACTATCCTTGAAATAGATTTTGATGAGTTTGGCAGAAAAAATATTATTGCCTCGGTGGTGAAAAAGGTATAAAATCGGTTTTTATGCTAAATTTTGGTAAAGTTTTCAAATAATACTTGACTACAAGGGTGTTTTTATTGTATAATAATAGATATATACCTTGTTTTTCCCACTTGTATTGTAACAGTGAAAGGAGGCGGAGTACCGTTGAATAACAAACCCTTTTCAAAAAAGTTTGATTCGAATACTTCCGTTTATCTTATAATAATATTTTTATTGGGGCTGATGCCTCTTATAATCGGTAATAATATAGTTATGACAGCTATCGGAATGATGGTCTGGCTTGCTGTTACCATTTACAGCTTTATCTACGAAAAAAAGCGTGAAAAGGATTTGCTTGAATATGTTCAGAAGCTATCCTTCCATACGGATACAACATCAAAGGACTCGCTTCTTCGTTTTCCTTTGCCTCTGTCGATTTTCCAGACGGACGGCAATTTGCTTTGGTATAATGAGCAATTTAAAAAACAGTTTAATCCCGAAGGCTTTGATATGAGTATTTCGGATATTTCACCCGATGTTAAAATTGAAGATTTCATTAATTCGGGCGAAAACGGTGTTAAAATTATAAGCAATGATAAGCATTACAAGGTGTTACCCAACATAATCCGTTCAGAAGGCGGAGGGGTTATGGTAATTATGTATTGGCTTGATGAAACAAATCTGGTTGAAATTAGAGAGCTGTATGCAAACAGTAGACCTATAGTAGGCTCTGTAGTTATAGATAACTATGAAGAGCTTATGAAAAACACACCGGACAATGCAAAAACAATGCTTATGGCAAATATTGAAAAAATAATTACCGATTGGGCAAACTCGACCTCCGGTATTTTAAAGAAAATCGAAAGAGACAAATATTTTCTGATTTTTGAAAGCAAATACCTGGGAGAGAATATTGAGAAAAAGTTTGATATTACCGAAAGAGTGAAAGAGCTTAATCTTGGTAATAAAATACCTGTTACCGTCAGCGTAGGTATAGGTCTTGACGGTAAGAATTTATCGGAATGTGACCTTTTTGCACGAAATTCTATTGAAATGGCATTAGGAAGAGGTGGCGACCAGGCTGTTATTAAGGACAGCAATAAATTCTCCTATTTCGGCGGTAGCGGCAAGGAGCTTGAAAAGTACACAAGAGTTAAAACAAGAGTTATGGCTTTTGCACTTAAACAGCTTATTTCCCAGGCAGATAAGGTAATTATAATGGGTCATAAAAATGCTGATTTAGACAGCTTCGGTGCGGCAATGGGTATGTGCTCGGCGGCTGTCCACGCAAGTAAACCTGTTTATGTGGTGATGAATACGCCAAACGCCTATACAAATAAAATGCTGTCGCGTTTTCGCGAGAGCGAACAGTACAGAAACCGCATTATAAGCGGTAGTGAGGCGTTAGCAATGATAACCCCTCAAACTCTTTTGATAGTGGTGGATGTTTTCAGACCTACTTTGACGGAAGAACCTGAGCTTCTGACAAAAACCGACAGTATAGTGGTAATTGACCATCACAGAAAGAGCGCGGAATTTATTGAAAATGTATCCCTTGCATACCACGAACCTTCAGCATCTTCAGCCTGTGAAATGGTAACAGAGCTGTTGGAATATATAAATGATGGCGCAAGTATTAATAATTTGGTTGCAGAAGCTCTTTATGCAGGTATTGAGCTTGATACAAAAAACTTTACCTTTAAAACAGGTGTCAGAACCTTTGAAGCGGCGGCATATCTCAGAAGAATGGGAATAGATACACTGAACATCAAAACTCTGTTTCAAAGCGATAAAGCCGTATATTCGCTCCGTAGCGACATTGTTAAAAACAGCGAAATTTACAGAGGCTGTATAGCTATTTCAACTACAGCATCGGACTACAGCGACATTCAGAGCATCACAGCTGCGGCGGCAGATGAGCTTTTAGAAATTGAAGGCATAGCGGCATCCTTTACTATGTGCCGTATAAACGGAAAAACCCACATCAGCGGCCGTTCCATCGGTGCGGTAAGTGTTCAGATTATCCTCGAAACTATAGGCGGCGGCGGTCACGGATTGGTGGCAGGAGCACAGCTTGACTGCAATTTTGATGAAGCAATAAAGCTGTTAAAGGAAGCTGTTGACAAGTATTTTGAAGATACCAGAAAGGAAGGATAAATATGAAGGTTATTTTAACACAGGACGTAAAAAGTCAAGGTAAAAAAGGCGATATGATAGAAGTCAGCGACGGATATGCAAGAAACTTTTTATTTTTTAAGAAGCTGGCTACAGAAGCTACAAAATCTGCTATAAATGAAATGAAGGGTCAGAAGGATGCGGCGGCTTACAGGAAGCAAAAAGAGCTTGAAGCGGCACAGGAGCAGGCTGCAAAGATTGCAGAGGTAACTGTAGAGCTAAAAGCTAAATGCGGCGAAAACGGAAAGCTTTTCGGCTCAATAACAGGCGGCGATATTGCCGATGCTCTTAAAATGACTCACCATATAGTTGTAGACAAGAAAAAATTAGTAATGGCAGAACCCATAAAGACAACGGGAGATTTTGAAATTCCCGTGAAGCTTTATACAGGCGTAACAGCCACACTCAAGGTAAAAATAGAAGCACAACAGTAATGAGGTTGATATAAATGGAAGAGAATTTTTCAGTACGTACTTTGCCCTTCAGCGGTGAAGCGGAGCAATCTGTTTTAGGATGTATCTTTGTAGACCCTGAGTCTATGGTCACCGTAGCGGAGAGCCTTACTGCCGATGATTTTTATATGCCTCAGAACAAGCTTATTTTCCTTGCTATGGAAGCAATCTGGAACCGCGGGGAAAATATTGACAGCATAACCACGTCAAAGGAGCTTGGCAATAATCTTGAAGCAATCGGCGGTTATCAGTATCTGGCACAGCTTGCTATCGTTACTCCGACAGTACAGAATTTATCTGCATATATTAAAATCGTTAAAGATAAATCGGTTCTTCGCCGTCTTATAAATGCGGCAAAAGAAATTTCGGATTTAGGCTATAACGGCAACGATGATGTCAGCGTTATTCTCGATACATCCGAAAAGTATATCTATGATATTCTCCAGAACAGACAGCTTCAAGGCTTTTCCCATGTTAAGGATGTTCTTTCGGAAACCTTCTCCCGGCTTGAAGAGATAACCCTCAACAAGGGTAAGGTAAACGGAGTTCCCTCGGGCTTTGATGATTTGGATAAGATGACAAACGGATTTCACCCTTCGGACCTGGTTATAATTGCCGCACGTCCTGCTATGGGTAAGACCAGCTTCGCACTTAATATAGCACAGTACGCCGCTTTGAAAGCAAATGTGCCGACAGCGGTTTTCAGTCTTGAAATGTCAAAGGAACAGCTGGGTAACAGAATTATCTGGTCAGAAGCTATGATAAACGGCGAAAAACTCCGAAACGGTGATTTGGGTGACGATGATTGGTCAGTAATTGCCTCTGTTGTAGGTAAGCTTTCAAAATCACCGCTGTACATAGATGATACACCGGGTCTTACCATAACGGATATGCGTGCAAAATGTCGCAGGCTTCAGCTTGAAAAAGGCTTGGGACTTATAGTAATTGACTATCTCCAGCTTATGCAGGGAAGTAAACGCAACGATAACAGACAGCAGGAAATTTCGGAAATATCCCGTTCCCTTAAGATACTGGCAAAGGAGCTGGGAGTTCCCGTTCTGGCACTCTCACAGCTCAGCCGTGCCGCGGCTACGAGAACAGACCATAAACCGCAGCTTTCCGACCTTCGTGAATCGGGTGCTATCGAACAGGATGCCGATTTGGTACTGTTTTTACACCGACCCGATTATTATGACCCCAACACTGAAAAGAAAAATATAGCTGAATGTATTGTTGCAAAGCACCGTAACGGTGCAGTAGGCACCATAGATTTGGCGTGGTGCGGTGAATTTACTAAATTCCGTACTCTTACCACTAAGTACGAATAGGAAAGCTCGGTGATTGATATTCTTAGAAAAGTCAGAGATTTTATCAGAAAATATAATCTCACGGAAAAAGGCGATAAGATAGTCGTAGGCTTATCAGGAGGAGCAGATTCGGTATTTTTGCTACATACCTTGTATATGCTTAAAGATGACCTTGAAATTGACATTTCGGCGGCACATATCAATCACTGTCTGCGAGGCCATGAAGCCGAAAGAGACGCGAAATTTGCCAAAGAATTTGCAAAAAGCCTCGCCGTACCCTTTTATCTCAATAAAACTGATGTCAAAAGTCTTGCCGCGGAATTAAAAATCTCCGAAGAAGAGGCAGGCAGAAAAGTAAGATATGATTTTTTTGACAGTATCTGCCAAAAATGGGGTGGCGGTAAGATTGCAACTGCACATAATATGAACGACAACGCCGAAACGGTGCTGATGCACCTTATAAGAGGCAGTGGTATGGCAGGACTTTGCGGAATACCACCTAAGCGTGATAATATTATAAGACCTGTTTTGGGTATCACAAGAGCTGAAATTGAAGAATATTGCAGGGAAAACAAGCTTCTGTATGTAACCGACAGCACCAACTCGGAAACGATATATACAAGAAACAAAGTAAGACTTGAGCTTATACCAAAGCTTACGGAGATTAATCCCGGTATTATAACCGGGATAAATAATCTAAGCAGTATTCTCACAGCAGACAATGAATTTATTGAAGACTGTGCAAAGAAAACCTATAACGAGGTTGTAAAAGACGGCAAAATAGATATAAATAAGCTGAAAACTATGCCGCAGTCTATAATGCGAAGGCAATTAATTATGTGGGCGAAAGAAAAGGGGATAAGTCTCGAAAATGTCCATATAGAAAAGCTATCCGAATTTTTGGGAACCTCCGTAACGGGTAAGAAAATTGACGTAAACGGCGCAACCCTTGCAGTTTCCTACGGTTTTCTGACGGTATCAGAAAAAAATGTTAAGAAAGAATTTTGCCATATTTTGAAGGATGACTGTGACCTTACGGTTTGCGGTTACAGAATTAAAAGCGACATGTCCGGTAAATTTTCCTTTAACAAAGGTGATACAATCGAAATCAGAAACCGCCGTGACGGAGATAAAATCAGGGTAAACGGTGTGACAAAGAAAATCAAGAAGCTTTTTATTGATAAAAAAATACCTGCAGAAACCCGAAGCGACTATCCCGTAATAACCGCAAACGGCGAACCCGTCTGTGTTTTAGGTTTGGTGACAGGAGACTATTTTAAAGAAAATAAAGCGAAGGATTTTGTTTTAAAAATATTCAAAGAGGTGCATAATAATGAATAATGACATTTTGGAAATTCTATTTACAGAAGATGAGATAGCCGCAAAAACAGCAGAGCTTGCACATCGGATTGATGATGATTACGAGGGAAAAGATTTCGTCATAGTGACCATTTTGAAAGGCAGTTTTATTTTCGCGGCAGATTTGGTACGTGAGTTAAAATCATATCCCCAAATGGATTTTATGACAGCCTCCAGCTATGTGGGTGCAAATTCAACGGGAATTATAAACATAATTCACGATTTGCGTATAGATATTAAGGGCAAAAACGTGATTATTGTTGAGGATATAATAGATACGGGCAGAACCCTCTCTCTGGTGAAGGAGAACTTCCTCGAAAGAGGTGCGGCAGATGTTAGAATATGCACTCTGCTTAACAAACCCGAGGCAAGAGTAGTGCCTGTGGATATTGATTATGTAGGATATGAAATTGAAAATAAATTTGTGGTAGGGGTAGGGCTTGATTATAATGAAAAATACAGAAATCTGCCTTATATCGGTGTATTAAACCCGGAAGTTTATGGTGTTTAATACATAAAATTAATGAAATATTATCCATAAATTAGATATAAATAACAAAAAAATATTTACGAGCCTTTTTAATATTGTAATTTGTCCCGTTTTATGTTATATTATATAGTGTAGGATTAATTGTGAAAAACCAATTTATTCATTGTTAGGAGAGGTGCAATTTTGAAAAAAAATCTTAAAAACATCAGCTTTTATGTCATAGCCTTTGTTGTACTGGTTGTGGTATATCTTTTACTTGGACAACAACCGCAGATGGAAAGACAAACCGTCAGCGACTTAATGCGTGCTATTGACAATAAAGAGGTAATTGAGTTGGTCGTGGAAAATGACCGGGCAATAGCATACCTTGCCACAAAAGAGCAAATGATAGTGGAAATACCATCAGCGGATATTTTCCTTATGTTTGCGACCCAAGAAATCAAAGAGCTTGTAAAAACAAATCCCCAATTTATATTTGATACACCTGCAACGCAAGCTGCACCGTGGTGGCTTTCTATGCTGCCCTATATTATCCTTGCGTTGCTTATAGTTGTTTTTTGGATATTCTTTTTCCGCCAGATGCAAGGCGGCGGAGGCGGAGGCGGCAAGGTAATGAATTTCGGCAAAAGCCGTGCCAAGGTAATGAACGACGCACAAAGAAAGGTAACCTTCAAGGATGTTGCCGGTGCTGATGAAGAAAAAGCCGATTTGGAGGAAATTGTAGATTTCCTTAAAAACCCGGCTAAATATACAACTCTCGGTGCAAGAATTCCTAAAGGTGTTCTCCTTGTAGGTCCTCCGGGAACGGGTAAAACCCTTCTTGCAAAAGCAGTTGCAGGAGAAGCAGGCGTACCGTTTTTCAGCATCAGCGGTTCGGATTTCGTTGAAATGTTCGTAGGCGTAGGTGCGGCGAGAGTCCGTGACCTTTTTGAAGAAGCAAAAAAATCTACTCCGGCAGTAATTTTTATAGATGAGATTGATGCCGTAGGTCGCCACAGAGGAGCAGGCATGGGCGGCGGTCACGATGAACGTGAACAGACCCTTAACCAGTTACTTGTTGAAATGGACGGATTCGGAATAAACGAAGGTGTAATCATAATTGCAGCAACTAACCGTCCTGATATATTAGACCCTGCCTTACTGCGACCGGGGCGTTTTGACAGACAGATAGTTGTAAATACTCCCGATGTTCAGGGTCGTGAGGATATTCTGAAGGTTCATTCAAGAAACAAAAAACTATCCCCGAGTGTAGACCTTAAGGTGGTTGCAAAGACTACGGCGGGCTTTACGGGAGCAGACCTTGAAAATCTCCTGAACGAAGCGGCACTTCTGGCGGCACGTAACGGGAAGAAGGATATTGATAATGATGATATTCAGTTCGCACTTATGAAGGTTATGATGGGTGCTGAAAAGAAATCAAGAGTTATGAGTGATAAGGAAAAACGTCTGACAGCCTTCCACGAGGCAGGTCACGCATTAATTACAAGACTTATGCCTGACCAGGACCCTGTGCACGAGGTTTCGATAATACCGCGAGGCAGGGCCGGCGGCTATACAATGCACCTTCCTACAGAGGACAGAATGTATGCTACAAAGAATTATATGTATGAGACCATTAAAATTCTGCTGGGCGGTCGCGCCGCAGAGGCAATCGTGCTGGGAGATATAAGTACAGGTGCCTCCAATGATATTGAACGTGCCTCGGAAATGGCAAGAAAAATGGTGACAAAATACGGTATGAGTGACCGTGTGGGCCCTATTGCCTTCGGTTCATCCCACGATGAGGTATTTATTGGTAAAGACTGGACGCAGACGAGAAACTACAGCGAAGAAATCGCATCGCTCATTGATAAAGAGGTTAAAAAGGTTATTGATGATTGCTATGAGCAGTGTATCAGCCTTCTCAATAAAAACAGAGGTAAGCTGGATTTAATTGCCAATGCCCTGATTGAGTTTGAAAAGCTTGATGGTGAACATTTTGAAAAACTGTTTAATTCAGACGAAATTTTACCGGAAGAAAAAAATGACAGCGGAAACGAATAACTAGCAAAGGACTTTTGATTATGAAAAAAATGTTAGAAAAAATCTTTGGAAGCTACAGCACAAGAGAGCTTAAACGAATTTATCCCATTGCTGATAAGGTTGAAGCCTTAGATGAAGCAATGCAAAAATTAACCGATGCTGAGCTGAGAGCTAAAACCGATGAGTTTAAACAGCGTTACAGAGATGGTGAAACCCTTGACGATTTGCTTCCTGAGGCTTTTGCCGTAGCAAGAGAAGCCGCTTGGCGTGTTCTCGGTATGAAGCATTTCAGAGTGCAGATTATCGGTGGTATTGTATTACATCAGGGTAGAATTGCCGAAATGAAAACAGGTGAAGGTAAAACTCTTGTGGCAACCCTTCCTGCGTATCTTAATGCCCTGACAGGCGAAGGTGTGCATATTGTAACGGTTAACGACTACCTGGCAAAGCGTGACAGTGAATGGATGGGTAAGCTTTACAGATTTTTAGGCTTAAGCGTTGGCCTTGTGTACAGTAATATGGAAAACGACAAACGCCGTGAGGCTTATCAGGCAGATATTACCTATGCAACCAATAACGAGCTGGGCTTCGATTATCTCCGTGACAATATGGTAACATATCAGGAACAGATGGTACAGCGTAAGCATATTTACGCCATCGTGGACGAAGTTGACTCAATTCTTATTGATGAAGCAAGAACACCGCTTATTATATCCGGTATAGGCGAACAGAGTACACAGCTCTACGAGCTGGCAAACCGATTTGCCGCAGGTCTTACCCGTTTGAAACGTGAATCCTTTGACACTAAAGAAGAACACGATGACCTGGAAGCAGATTATCTGGTAGACGAAAAGGCTCATACTGTTACTCTTACCAAACGTGGTGTGGCAAAAGCAGAGCGTGCCTTTAACATAGAAAACCTTTCAGACCCGCAGAACACAACCCTTGCGCATCATATCAACCAGGCAATCCGTGCTCACGGTATTATGAAACGTGATATTGACTATGTTGTGCAAAACGGTGAGGTACTTATAGTTGACGAGCATACAGGTCGTCTTATGATAGGCAGAAGATACAGCGAAGGTCTCCATCAGGCTATCGAAGCTAAAGAAGGTGTTAAGGTTGAACGCGAAAGTAAAACCTTAGCTACTATCACTTTCCAGAATTTCTTCCGTCTCTATAAAAAGCTGGCAGGTATGACGGGTACAGCTCTTACGGAGGAAAGCGAATTCCAGGAAATTTATGCTCTTGACGTTGTGGAAATTCCCACAAACAAGCCTTTGCTTCGTCAGGATTTATCTGATGTGGTTTATAAGAACGAAAAAGCAAAATATGAAGCTGTTGTAAAATACGTTGCCGAGTGTCACGCTAAAGGACAGCCCGTATTGGTAGGTACAATTTCCATTGAAAAATCCGAGCTTCTCAGCGCTATGTTTAAACGACACGGAATTAAGCACGAGGTTTTAAATGCAAAATACCACGAAAAGGAAGCATATATAATCTCTCAGGCAGGTAAAAAGGGTGCTGTTACCATTGCAACCAATATGGCAGGTCGTGGTACCGATATAATGCTTGGCGGTAATGCCGAGTATCTTGCGAAGCACGAGATGGAAAAATTAGGCTATAGCGACGAGCTTATTTCAGCGGCTACGGGCTTTGCGGAAACCGATAACGAGGAAATCTTAAATGCCCGTGAAGAATATAAACGCTGCTACGACAAATATAAAACTGAAATTTCTAAAGAAAATGAAGAGGTTGTGGCACTGGGAGGTCTTTGTATCGTAGGTACGGAACGTCACGAATCAAGACGTATCGACAACCAGCTCAGAGGTCGTGCCGGCAGACAGGGTGACCCCGGTAGTACAAGATTTTTCATTTCACTTGACGATGACCTTATGCGTCTTTTCGGTTCTGACAGACTTAAAAACGTAGTAAGTGCAATGGGTCTTGCCGATGATGAGCCTATAGAACATTCTATGCTGACAAACTCTATAGAAAATGCACAGAAGAAAATTGAAGGCAGACATTTTGATGCCCGTAAGCATGTGCTTCAGTATGACGAGGTTATGAACGAACAGCGTAAAATTATCTACGGTGAACGTCAGAGAGTATTGGCAGGCGAGAACCTTAAAAACAGTATTGAAAAAATGCTGAAAGAGGTTTGTGAAAACGCCGTTAACCTCTATACTCAGAATGAGCATATTCCCGAAAATTGGAATTTGCAGGGACTCAAAAGCTTCTTTGAAGGCTTTATCTATGCTCCCGATGAAATGAATTTTGATAACAAGTTTATGGAGGATGCAACTATAGAGAGTCTGCGTGCCGATATTATGGAAAAAGCAGAAGAAAAATACGCGGCTCAGGAAGAATTATTCGGAGAAAACTTCCGTGAGGTTGAACGTGTTGTAATGCTCAGAAATATCGACCTTAAATGGATGGACCATATTGACCTTATGGACCAGCTTCGCCGCGGTATAGGACTTCGTGCCTATGCACAGCGTGACCCTGTTATTGAATATAAATACGAGGGTATGGATATGTTTGAGGAAATGACCGATAATATCAAAATTGATACGGTTAAGACCCTTATGAATGTGCTGCCGGCTCCGAAGACGATGGAACGTGAGCAGGTTGCAAAACCCACGGTTGCAAGCCATGGCGACGGTTCTGTAAGTACAAATAAAACCGTAAAAAACACTACCGCTAAGGTAGGAAGAAATGACCCTTGTCCTTGCGGGTCGGGTAAAAAATACAAAAAATGCTGCGGTCAGTAGCAGATAGGGTGTGAATTTAATGCTTGAACTTGAACAATACAAGCTGGACCTCAAAGCACTTGAGGACGGAATGAACGAACTGAGGGATTCACTTTAACCCGGCTAAAATAAAAGCCGAGATTGATGACCTTGAACAGCAGGCAACGGCTCCCGATTTCTGGGACGATAAGGAAAACTCAAGTAAGGTACTTAAAAAAACCAAACAACTTAAGGATAAGCTTGAGGCTTTTGAAAATCTTGCGAGAACCAGAGAAGATTTACTTGTTATGATAGATATGGTAACCGAGGAAAATGATACCTCGGCGGTAGATGAAATTATTAAAGATGCCGAAAAGCTGTTTAAGGATTACGAGACTATGCGTCTTGACACTCTTTTAACAGGACCCTATGATAAAAACAATGCAATTTTATCTCTCCACGCCGGTGCCGGCGGAACAGAGGCTCAGGATTGGGTGCAGATGCTTATGCGTATGTACGTCAGATGGGCAGAACGCCGCGGCTTTGAAGTGAAAATCCTCGATATGTTAGACGGTGACGATGCAGGTGTAAAAAGTGTAACTATGCTGATTTCGGGTACTAACGTATACGGGTATGCTAAAACCGAGAAGGGTGTTCACAGATTAGTGCGAATTTCTCCCTTTGATGCATCAGGAAGAAGACACACCTCCTTTGCATCCCTTGATGTTATGCCTGAATTTGATGATGATATTGAAATCGACATAAGAACAGAGGATTTGAGGGTGGATACCTACCGTTCCAGCGGTGCGGGCGGTCAGCACGTCAATAAAACCGAGTCGGCTATCAGAATTACCCATATTCCTACGGGAATTGTGGTTTCCTGTCAGACAGAGCGTTCGCAGATACAAAACCGCGAAACCTGTATGAAAATGCTGAAATCGAAGCTCCTTGAAATCGCCGAACGCGAGAAAATGGAAAAGATTGAAGATATAAAAGGCGATATGAAGGATATTGCATGGGGAAGTCAGATCCGCTCCTATGTATTCCATCCCTACAACCTGGTAAAGGACCACAGAACAGGCTGTGAAATGGGTAATACGGGAGCAGTAATGGATGGAGATATTGATGAATTTATCAACGCCTATCTGAAGGCTTCAAGCACAGGTACTCTTGAAGAAAAATAAACAGGTGTCAGAGATTGTCGCCTTTTGACGGCATCTCTGCTTAACCAGATTTAGGAAGGTTTGGAGTAAATGAAAAATAACAGATTACATACCCCGGTCGGCACAGCAGATTTACTTGCGGATAATACCTTTGCACTTTCCAATTTGCAAAGCATTTTTACCGAGATTTTTGTTTCCTTCGGATATTCAATGGTAAATACACCTACCTTTGAATACATTGATGTTTTCAGCGATTGCAATAACGAAAAAAACATGATTAAATTCTTTGATAATGACGGAAACATCCTTGCTCTGCGACCTGATTTTACACCGGCAGTTGCCAGAATGGCGGCAACAAAATTTCCTGCGGGAAAAATTCATAAATTCGGATATACGGGTACGGCTTTTTTAAATGACGAAGCCTACAGTAATGTAAAACAAAAGGAATTCATACAATCGGGCGTTGAGCTTTTAGGAGTTAATTCCTGCGGCGCTGACGGCGAAATTATAGCTCTTACGATTGCATCATTACTGAAATCGGGACTTTCGGAATTTCAGATTGAAATAGGTCACGCCGGCTTCTTTAAAGGACTTATTTCCCAAGCGAAGCTCAGCGATGAAGAAGGAGAAAAACTCAGACTTATGACAAACCGTAAGGATTTTGTCAATATAGAAAATTTTTTTAAAACTAAAAATCTTGATAGCAAGGTTTTTGCTCTTATTGCTAAATTACCGCATCTTTTTGGCGATATTTCTGTAGTGAAAAGCATTGACACAGAAGGTCTTAACGACACCTCAAAAGAGGCACTTGAGAATTTGCAGGATATTTATGATGTACTGCGTTGCTACGGCTTTGATGAATATATTTCCTTTGACCTCGGAATGGTACAGAGCCTTGATTACTATACAGGTATGATATTTAAAGGCTTTTCCCATAACGTAGGCTTCCCTATATGCGGCGGCGGCAGATACGATAATCTCTTGGAAAAATTCGGAGAAAATACCCCTGCAGTAGGTGCGGCACTTTGGGTAGACAGAATTCTGGCGGCACTGACTCGCGGCGGAGCTGTAGTTGAAGAACCAAAAAATGACTGTTTGATTGTAGACTGCGGCGATATGCAAAATGCAGTTGCAGCGGCAACGGCACTTCGTGAGCAGGGTATGTGGGCAGAGTTGTATTTCGGTGACGGCGACCCGAAGGGATATGCGAGAGAAAAGGGAATAAACAGCATATTTGAAGTTTTAAAGGGCGGCACAGTTCGCAGTATAAACCTGATTACAGGGGAAACGCAGGAAATTTCACTTTCCGAAATTTTAAATTAAGGAATTGATTATTATGAATTATATAACTATTGCCTTAGCTAAAGGCAGACTTGCCGATACAGCCGTTACTATACTTGAAAAGCTTGGCTATGACGTATCGGAAATGAAAGAAAAATCCCGTAAGCTTATCTTTACGGACGAAAAAAACAAATTCAAATTCATATTGGTAAAAGCCTCTGATGTGCCTGTTTACGTTGAATACGGAGCCGCAGATATTGGTATCGTAGGAAGAGATACCATCTTAGAAGAAGGCAGAAACCTTTATGAGATTTTAAATTTAGGATTTGGTAAATGCAAAATGGCAGTTTGCGGTCCTATTGAAATGAAGGATAAGTTGTTTACGACAAACAACCTAAGAGTGGCTTCAAAATATCCAAATATTGCAAGAGAGTTTTTTCACAACCGTAAGGGACAGACTATAGAAATTATCCCGCTGAGCGGTTCGGTGGAGCTGGCACCTCTCGTAGGTCTTTCAGAGGTTATTGTGGATATTGTTGAAAGCGGTAAAACCTTGAAGGAAAACGGTCTTGACGTGCTTGAAGATGTATGTGAGCTTTCTGCGTGGCTGGTGGTTAACCGCGTTAGTATGAAGGTTGAACGCGAAAGAATTATGGCACTTACAGATGGTATGAACAAGCTTATAAATGAAGCCTGAATTTCGGAGTTGAGATTATGATAGCAATTTTAGATTACGGTGCAGGTAACCTGAGGAGTGTTCAAAAAGCTTTTGAACGCTTAGGCTACGAGGCGCAGATAACAAATAATAAAGAAATTATAAATTCCGCTACCCATATTGTATTGCCGGGGGTAGGCGCCTTCGGTGATGCAAAAGAAGGTCTCGATAAGGCAGGTATGGCGGAAATTGTCAGAGACGAGATTACAAAGAAAAAGCCCTTTTTAGGTATCTGTGTAGGACTTCAGTTGCTTTTTGAAGGTAGCGAGGAAAGCCCTGAAGCAGAGGGTCTCGGTATCTTTAAAGGTACAATTAAAAAAATTCCCGACCACGGTCTGAAAATTCCTCAGATGGGCTGGAACAGTCTTACCTTTAAACAGCCCTGCCCACTCTTTGAAGGCTTAAAGCAAGGCGAATTTGTATATTTCGTACATTCCTTCTATCCCGTTGCAAAGGAGAAGGAATTTGTAACTGCAACAGTCGAATATGGTGAAACCCTGGAGATTGCGGTGCAGAAGGAAAATGTTTTTGCAACCCAGTTCCATCCGGAAAAAAGCGGACAATGGGGGCTTAAAATTTTAGATAACTTTGCAAAACTCGAAAGGAATGATTTTATTTGATTATATATCCTGCGATAGATATAAAAGACGGAAAATGCGTCCGTCTTACACAGGGGAAATTTAATGACGTAACAGTTTACGGCGACAATCCCTTTGAAATAGCAAAACAGTTCGCCAATAAAGGAGCTAAGTTCGTACATACGGTGGATTTGGACGGAGCTAAAGAAGGCAGACGCATAAATGCAAAGGTGATATCCGATATAGTATCTCATTGCGGTGAAATACCTGTACAACTGGGCGGTGGTATCCGTGATATGGAAGCTGTGAAGGAGGCACTGTCTCTGGGCGTTTCAAGAGTAATTATCGGTACGGCGGCGGCGGAAAATCCCGATTTTGTAAGGGAAGCCGTAGCAAAATACGGCGATAAAATTGCCGTAGGAATAGATGCCAAGGACGGCTATGCGGCAACTCACGGCTGGGAAAAGGTAAGCCGCGTTACGGCTATAGATTTGGCAAAAAAAATGGAAGCTTTCGGCGTAAAAACCATAATATATACCGATATTGCAACCGATGGAATGTTGAAGGGTCCTAACCTTTCTGCAATGGAGGAGATGGTAAATGCCGTAAGCTGTGATATTATTGCATCAGGCGGCGTATCTTCAATGGAGGATATATTTGCGCTTGAAAAAACAGGCGTTGCAGGAGCGATTGTAGGCAAAGCTATATATTCAAAAAGCATTGATTTGGACGAATTACTTAAGAGCCGCGATTAGGCAGATTGGAGAAAACTATGTTATCAAAACGTATAATTCCGTGCTTGGACGTACATAACGGCCGAGTAGTAAAAGGGGTTAATTTTATTAATCTGCGTGATGCAGGAGATCCCGTTGAAATTGCTTCAATTTACGACAAGGCAGGAGCAGACGAGCTTGTTTTCCTTGATATAACAGCAACCTCTGATGCCAGAGGAATAATAGTAGATGTTGTAAGACGAACAGCCGAACAAATTTTTATTCCTTTTACGGTAGGCGGCGGCATTACCTGCGTCCAGGATTTCCGCGATCTTCTGAAAGAGGGTGCAGATAAAATTTCAATTAATTCCTCGGCGGTAAAAGACCCGAAGCTTATAACTGATGCGGCACTCAGATTTGGCAGTCAGTGCGTGGTTGTGGCTATTGATGCAAAACGAAGAGCAGGCGGCGGATATGATGTTTATGTCAGCGGCGGCAGAGTGAATACAGGTCTTGATGCGGTAAAATGGGCAAAAGAGGTTGAACGCCTCGGATGCGGTGAAATTCTCCTCACAAGTATGGATTGTGACGGTACTAAAGCGGGCTATGATATAGAGCTGACAGCGGAGATTTCCTCAGAGCTTAATATCCCGGTAATCGCTTCGGGCGGTGCAGGTAATATGGAGCATTTTAAAGATGTATTCACCGAAGGAAAAGCCGATGCGGCACTGGCGGCATCACTGTTCCACTATAAAGAGCTTGAAATAATGGATTTGAAGAGATATCTCAAAAATGAAAATATAGAAGTCAGGATTTAAGAAAGGGTCGTGATTAAGATGAAAGACTTAAAATTTGATGACAAAGGGCTAATAACCGCCGTAGTTCAGCACAGCGTTACGGGCAAGGTGTTGATGGTGGCATATATGAACAAGGAAGCCCTGGCCAAAACTCTTGAAAGCGGCAAAGCAACCTTTTTCAGCCGTAGCCGTAATTGCCTTTGGATTAAAGGCGAAACCTCAGGGAACTATATGAATGTAAAAGAAATTTTAGTTGACTGTGATGCTGATTGTCTCATTATAAAAGCAATTCCAAGCGGTCCCGCCTGTCATACGGGACACGAAACCTGTTTCTACAGAACCTTTGACGAAAACGGTATTTCAGATAAGGCGGGAAGTAAAGCAAACGCCGCTGTTTTAAACGAGGTTTATGAAACGGTAGTTGACAGAAAAAATAATCCCAAAGAAGGCTCTTATACCAACTATCTCCTTGATAAGGGTATAGATAAAATCCTTAAAAAGGTAGGGGAGGAAACAGCAGAAATTATTATAGGGGCTAAAAATCCCGGTGTTGATGAGATGCGTTACGAGATTGCCGATTTGCTGTATCATCTGTCTGTGCTTATGGTAAATAAAGGACTTACCTGGGATGAGGTCTATAAAGAGCTTGCCGGCAGATACGGCAAACAAAAAAGCGAATATGGTCAAGAAAACTAAAAGGAGCGATGCCTATGTTATCAGATGAACTTATATGGCTTATAATTTCCATCTTATTATTTATAATTGAGGCAGCAACAGTAAATTTATTTACAATATGGTTCGGACTCGGTGCTATTTGTGCAATGATAGTGGCACTGGCAGGAGGTAATCTTATATGGCAGATTCTGGTTTTTGCCGTAGTATCAGTAGTGCTTCTGGCGTTCACCCGACCTCTTGCAAAGAAGCTTATTAAAAAAACACCAACAAACAGCGACAGTCTTATCGGGAAAATAGCGGTGGTAACTCAAAGGGTTGACAACCTTGAATTTACTGGCGAAGTAAAAATTGACGGCAAATTCTGGACGGCAAGAAGTGTAGATGACAGCGTAATAGAACAGGGAGAAACCGTTGAAATAACGGAAATTTCGGGCGTGAAGCTTATTGTAAAAATAATTAAAGAAGGGTAGATGTATTATGATTATAATTGTAGTTGTTTTATTGATTTTTATAGCGATGATTCTTATAGCAAATATTAAAATTGTACCGCAGGCAAATGCTTATGTTCTGGAACGTCTCGGAGCCTATAAAGAAACCTGGAGCGTGGGACTGCATCTTAAAATCCCGTTTATAGATAAGGTTGCACGTAGGGTGTCCCTTAAGGAACAGGTAGTGGATTTTCCGCCTCAGCCCGTAATTACAAAGGATAACGTAACTATGCAGATTGATACGGTAATTTATTATGAAATCACCGACCCTAAGCTGTATACCTATGGTGTTGAAAATCCTATTGTAGCTATTGAAAATCTGACAGCGACCACCTTGCGTAACATTATAGGTGATATGGAGCTTGATGAAACCTTAACTTCAAGAGACGTTGTCAATACCAAAATGAGAACAATTCTTGACGAAGCAACAGACCCCTGGGGTATTAAGATTAACCGTGTTGAACTTAAAAACATCATACCGCCGAAGGAAATTCGCGATGCTATGGAAAAACAGATGAAAGCGGAACGTGAACGCCGTGAATCAATTCTCCGTGCAGAGGGTGAGAAAAAATCCTCAATTCTTGTGGCTGAAGGTGAGAAAGCGGCTCAAATTCTTCGTGCAGAAGCAGAAAAGGAAGCTCAAATCTTAAACGCCGAAGCGGAAAAAGAGGCTACAATTAAACGTGCAGAAGGTGAAGCGGAAGCGATTTTAAAGGTTCAGCAGGCGACGGCGGACGGTATAACCCTTTTAAATAATGCCTCGCCTACAAAACAGGTGCTGATACTCAAAAGCTATGAGGCTTTGTCAAATGTGGCAGACGGCAAGGCAACAAAGCTGATAATACCGTCAGAACTGCAGAACATTGCCTCAATGGCAACAACTGTAAAAGAAATTTGGTCAGAAGATAAATAATAAGGAGGAATTTAAAATGTATTCAAAAATACTTGCCTTTGACTTTGGGGCGTCCGGCGGACGTGCAATGCTGTTTGAATATGATGGTGAAAAGGTAAAAATGGAGGAAATGCACAGATTCTCCAACGATCCCGTAATGGCAAACGGTTCCTATCATTGGGACGTTCTGAGACTGTTTTTTGAGATTAAACAGGGTATCTTAAACACAGTTAATGCAGGTCACAAGGATATTGAAGCCATAGGTATAGATACCTGGGGTGTGGATTTCGGATTATTTGACGAAAACAACAATCTTTTGGGTAATCCCTATCATTACCGTGATACAAGAACAAACGGTATGATAGAGCTTGCTGATAAGAAAATCGGAAAAGAATATATTTTCGACCATACCGGTATTCAGTTTGATTTCTTTAACACGATTTTCCAGCTCTTTTCTATGGCGGAAACAAATCAGCCGGTACTGAAAATCGCTAAGAAATTACTGTTTATGCCTGATATTTTCAATTTTCTCTTAACAGGAGTTATGAAAAATGAATATACAATTTCTTCAACCTCTCAGCTTCTTAATCCTTACACAAAAGAGTGGGATAAAGAGCTTATAGAGAAAATTGGTATTTCACCTGATTTATTCTGTGATATTGTAAAACCCGGCGAAACAGTGGGCTATCTTACAGACGAAATCTGCGAGGAGCTTGGTTGTCCTAAAATCCCGGTAATTGCAGTAGGCTCACACGATACAGCTTCAGCAGTTGCCAGCGTACCTCATACAGGCGGCTATGACTATGCCTATATCAGTAGCGGTACATGGGCTCTTATGGGTATTGAAACAAAAGAACCTATTATAAACGACAGTAGCTTTAAATACAATTTCACCAACGAAGGCGGCGTAGGGGATACCATAAGATTTCTTAAGAATATTATGGGACTTTGGATTATCCAGGAAAGCAGACGTCAATGGATAAGAGAAGGTAAAGAGCTTTCTTTTGCGGAGCTTGAAAATGCAGCTTGGGACAGTGAAGGCTTAAAATCCTTTATCAATCCTGATTTCCACGCTTTTGCAGGTCCCGGAAATATGCCGAGAAGAATAAGAGAATTCTGCGAAAACACAGGTCAACCCGTACCTGAAACAGAAGGTGAAATAATCAGATGTATCGCGCAGAGTCTCGCTCTTAAATGTGCATACACCGTTAAAGGTATCGAAGATGTAATCGGCAAAAAGCTTGATACGATTCATATGTTCGGCGGTGGTATCAAGGATAAGATGGTATGTCAGTTTATCGCTAACGCCACAGGTAAAAGAGTTGTCGCAGGTCCTGTAGAAGCAACCAGCACCGGTAATGCTTTGGTACAGTTTATGGCACTCGGTAAAATCAAAGACCTGACAGAAGCACGTCAGGTAGTTAAAAATTCTTTCTCTACAACAGAATTTTTACCTGAAGATAAAGAAGCCTGGGAAAAGGCTTACGACAAATTTATGGAAATTTGCAAATAATATCTAAGGCAGGGCGTTTTGCCCTGCCTTAGCTTAATTAACTCTGTAATTTAAAAGACTCACAGTCGGTACATTCAGCCTTTGTAGGATTCATTTCATGTGTACCGATTTTAATTTTGTTTAAAGTACAGTAATTTTGAGTTTTTCCGTGATATTCACATTCCTTAACTGTGCAACCGATGCTTTCATTAATCTTGCTCATAATAATCTCCTATCAAAAGTATTAACGGTTTACCGTCAAAAATAGTATGTACAGAATATCTTGAATTTATTATTCAAACTTGATTTTTAATATTGACAAACAATAGTGTATAATATATAATGTACATATTTGGTATAATTTTTAAAGGAGATGTTTTTTTATGCGACAGATTTATGAAAAAAAACACAGCAAATTATCCTCGAATCAAAACGGATAAAATGTTTTTTGATTATAACAATAATTACAATTTTGACGGTATTTTCGGCGAATCAATCAATTTTGTTGAAAATACTTAGCTTATTCGCGAGGATTTATGGGAAAAATTTGTAAATCAGTTTATAATACAACCTGATGATGTTGATTTAGGCTGGAGAGGTGAATATTGGGGCAAAATGATGCGTGGGGCCTGTCTTACATATTCATATAACAAAGATGAAAAACTGTATAATATTCTTAAAAACACCGTTGAAGCTATGATGAACACAGCAGATGAAAACGGCAGAATAAGTAGCTACAAAGCTGATAAAGAATTTGACGGCTGGGATATGTGGGCGAGAAAATATGTGCTTTTGGGTATGCAATATTTTATCGAAATTTGTAATGACAAAGCTTTCATTGATAAAATTATCAAATCTATGTGCGGACAGGTAGATTATATTATATCAAAAATCGGTAAAGAAGAAGGCAAAATGGCAATTTATGAAACTACCTCAAAAAGAATCTGGAGAGGGCTTTCCGCATCAACCATTCTCGAACCGGTTGTGCGTTTATATAATTTAACCGGCGAGAAAAAATATCTTGATTTTGCAACATATATTGCAGGCGAAGGATGTATAGATGTTGAAAACTTATTTGAACTGGCTTATGAAAACGGTCTTTATCCCTATCAATACTCCGTAACTAAGGCATACGAAATGATCTCCTGCTTTGAAGGTCTTGTAGAATACTACAGAGCAACAGGTATAGAAAAATATAAAACAGCAGCGATTAATTTTGCCAATAAGGTTTTGGAAAGCGATTTCACTATTGTGGGAAGCAGCGGCTGTACTCATGAACTGTTTGACCATTCCATGGTACGTCGGGCAAACAGAAACGATTATGTTGCACAGGAAACCTGCGTAACCGTAACTTTAATGAAGTTTATGTATCAACTTACCCTTCTGACGGGTGACAGTAAATATGTCGATGCCTTTGAATTATCCCTCTACAACGCATATTTAGGAAGTCTTAATACCGAAAACAAAATAGGCAGATATACAGGAAAAGAAGATTATATTCCTGCTCCGTTGCCTTTCGACAGCTACAGTCCCTTGGTGGCAGATATACGCGGTAAGGACATTGGCGGTTTCAAGGTGCTGTCTGATAAAACCTTCTACGGTTGCTGTGCGTGTATCGGTTCTGCAGGTGTTGGACTGATACCTAAAATGGTACTTTTAACAACAGAAAAAGGCATTGCTCTTAATCTGTTTGAAAACGGTACCTATGAAAGCACATCTCCTGCAGGAAATAAGGTTACCTTCAACATTAAATCTGCCTATCCTGCAGATGGTAAAATGACAGTTTCAATCAACATTGAAAATCCCGAGAGCTTTCAGCTTCTTATCAGAAATCCCGAGTGGAGCGAAAACACATCAGTTCTCTTAAACGGTGAAATAGTTACTGTTTCAAAAGGATATATAACCCTCGAAAAGAATTGGACAAAAGATGATATAATTGAAGTTGAGTTTGATATGCGTACTCATTCAATTCGTCCCACGCCCTACGGAAGTGAGGTTCTTATGGTAAAGGTGCACGGCTATCCCGATGATGAATGGTATATTATCCCTCAGTATGATGAAGAAGACCCAATAGCAAAATATCATATTGCACTTCAACGAGGACCGATAATTTTGGCACAGGAAAACAGATTAGGTTATAGCGTGGACAAACCCGTTGATGTTAAAATTACTGAAACAGGAAGCGTTGAGGTTGTAATTCCGGAGAATAAAATATCACCATACAAATGTATGGTAGAGGTGCAGGTGCCCTTAACAGACGGCTCATATATGACGGTGACAGACTATGCTTCAGCAGGTAAACTGTGGAATGAAGAAAGCAAAATGGCGGCTTGGATGTTGACTAAAAACTGAATTGAGCGGAACTGTAAAAAATACTGCAACCCCGGTCATCAGATAAAAATCTGACGAACG
>JAZSKI010000012.1:0-14695 GCA_045534775.1 Clostridia bacterium
TATTAAAAGAATCCGTCATATTAAAGCACAGATATTTCAGCGTATTGGATTTGTTGACCGTAATCATCAAATCTCCGCACTCATCAGTCGCGGCGTAGTTGTACATATCATTTACAAGTCGGGTTGTGGATATAGTATCGGTGCTGATGTCATCGGTGGTATATATGCTGGGGTTTGCGTAATTGGTTCCGGGGAACCAAAAAGGCGAACGGAACCGCAGGGTGATTTCCCCCGAATAGGGAAGATAAAGACAAACGACGTTGCATTTATTAAGTGCCGTAAAGGCTGATGCTGTTATCTTATACCCTTCCTTAATTACGGTACTGTCAAGCTTCAACACGTTGGTAAATTCCTCAGGAGCAGACCGCCCCGCCTGATAGACCTCGTCAATCTTGTCGGTAAAGCTGTTAGGGATAATAGTCTCTGTCTCGCCCGTATAACTGCGAATTTTATCGGCTATAGCCTTGAATTTTTCCTGCTGAATGCTCATACACCCACCTCCCAGCTGTCGAGAATTGCCGAGGTTATATCATCGGCGGTAGCGAAATTTGTTATATCGCAGACAGCAACGGTATAGGTATCACAGCTGATGTGAAATTTGCGGATGTCATTGTAATTACAGAAAAGTGCATTAATTACGTAGTGGTTATTTAACCATTGTCTGCTGCAGAAAAGCAGTCCTGTTTCGTAATTCACGAGAGTGGCGCTGTTTTCGTAATTAACAGTATCATTTACATATATATTGGCAAAATCAAGAGAATATACACCGCTATCGAAAGTTATTATGTTGTGAGTCCCTGTCACCACAGGAATAGAAAGACTGTCCACATAATCGCGGGTAGCAAAATCGGGCTTGTCCGTCAGGTCGTCATAGCTTCCCGAAAGAGCCACATCCGCAAAGGCGGGCTTGTTTTCTATCAAATCCCAGGTAACCTCGGCGGCAGGGGAGAAATATCCCATAAAAATCCATTCGGGATTTACGCCGTCGCTGTCTGTGTCCTGCGTATCATAGATGTATTGACTGCAGGTATCGCCGTTTATTAAATAGGCTATGTCACCTTGGTTCGGAGAAGGAATGGCAAAAATTTCTTCCTCGGAGGTTTTGTAGTAATGGGTCACGCTACCGCTTGCCCATTGCTGAGCCAGCTTTGCCCAATACTGAGCAGAGGAAGCGGAGGCGGCGGCATTTTCAGCGGAATTTTCTGCACCCAGCTTTGCCGCGGCGGCATCCGCTTCGGCGGCGGTTGCGGCGGTTGCGGCGGTTTCCGCGGTATTGCTTAAGGACTCCGTTCGGTTACATACAGAGGTAATTCTCTGCTCCATTTCCTCAAACTCCGAAGGAGAAAACGCCGTAAAATCCTCGCCGCTGTAGATGCTTTCGCCTACGCGGAAATAATCACTGCCGCTCCTCCATACACAAAGGTCATCGGAAAATCCGCGGAGTTGTACGTTTAAAATACCTTTTTTCTCCGTATGGATATTGGTGACATGCCAGGTCAGAAGTATATATCCGTCGCAAACGGTCTTTGTTAAATCAAAAATATTTTTAATTCCGTCTGTTTCCGCGTCTAATTTAAAGGTCAGACCAAAGAGACTCGGGTCGGTAATTTTAAACTGCCGTATCTCCGTCAGATTATCGCCGCTGAATCCTAAAAATCGCTCCTCGCCGCAAATATCAAGAGTTCGACCGTAAACATTAATCATAAGCTGCTCCTTTCGTTTTCAAGTGCCTGTAATCGGGTTAAAATATCGGTTAAAACAGGATATTTATCAACCTCCGCCGCAATTCCGTCATCAAAAGCGGGTCGCACCGTGGCTGTTATGACACAAAGCGTGACACAACACCCCATACCGTCAATGAGACTTACCTCAAAGGAAACCTCACCCGCTACGGCGTAAAGCACGGCAGGAAGTATAATTTCACAGCTCCCTGACGAGGCAGTCACAACACTGCCGTCACCTCTGAGAGCTTTAATTAAAAGAGTTTTCCCTTCTGTTTCAATTCCGCTGAAGCTAAACTGCAGCCTGTATGCCTTGACGTCACCGACAGTAAACTCCATATCGCTGCAGATACTGCGCTCCGATGAGGGATTAACGGAAATATTATAAGTAATCATAAAATACCCCCTTTTCTCCGCACAGCAGGTGCGGTAGTAAATGTTGATTTATATTATTATAAAATTCATAATACAGTTTGTTATTGGCGACCCCGCGTGACTGTAGGACTGGCATAAAACCTGCAGATTTTCCCCCGATACGCGGAACTTGATTTTCATATATGAAGCGTTGTTGTTGTGGGCGTACATAAAATCGTCACCCTTGTTTAAGGCAGGATACGCCGTATTGGTCAGAAGGGAGATGAAGGTCTGCGTTTCACGGTCATAAAGCCCGATGGAATCAACATTTTGAGAGGTTGCTTTATATATGAAAATCTTTGAAAAACCTTTATTTTTCAAAGGAATTTCGTGTGCCGCCGTATAGTCCGAAAGCCCCGCCGTTACCGAAAGATATACGTCATTTTCCTCCTGAATATATCGGGAAGAGGCTTTCAGCGGTATTTTCGCCTGGCAGAACACGCGGCAGTCTGTCACTACACCTTCGGAAATCTCTGCAACAGGTATGTAATCCGTGCCGTTGCGAGCATCACTGCATATAACGGGAAGTGCCGCCGTCTGCAGGGGAGAGGCGTACATATAAACATAACACGTCTCCGCGGAAGGCAGAGGCAGAGTCTCAGGTTCGGTAATTTCAAGGCGCATACCGTTATCAAAAAAACAAACACCGCACCCGATGGTAGCGTTACCGTCAGCCACCTGACATTCTAACCCTGAAAGCACACCGCCGCAAAAAATCTCACCGCGGATTAAATTGAGACGGCTGACGGCATAAGAGGTATTATCCTCAAAAAGAGCAGGAAGTGTGACTCCTTCGCCAAGTTCTGTAACAATAGAATTAAGCTCCGAAGAGCTGATGGATTTGTTATCCGCAAAATCATAAATAAAACTCATAAAAACATCCTTTCATAGGAATTAGTATCCCCCGCCAAGGGATGCGAACATAAGCCCATGCCGCGGGCGATTGTGTAAGAGAACCACCTCATCAGTTGCCTTCAGCCCCCTTCCCCTTGGGGGGAGGCAATACTCCTTTCTTCACTATTACCTATTCCCTAAGCCCTGCTATCTCCAGCTTGGGTTCAAGATTTTCTCCGTTTTCGTCAATATCGGCGGAGATTTCCGATAGCATTACCTGTCTGCCGTCGTCGGTTAAAAACAGGTCACCCAGAAAATAATCCTGCTTGTATCCGGGAGCTGTCAGCTTTGCCGTAACGGTGAAATCGGGCGTAAATCCCTTCAAATTAGTCAAAACCTCGCTGTCGCTGTCGCCCTCGGGCAACGCCTCCCACCGATATGCACCTTCCGCCTCGGCGGCAGAGATTATCTCATCACCGAAGGTAGTAAAATTGGCATAGCCGGCGTAGTTAACGCCCATAACCACATTATCGGCAAACCCTGAGCTTTCCGAAAAAGGATAGGGATTTTCGTGGACAGGAACATATTTTAAAACATATTTCCCAAGCCCGAAATCCGCCGTAAGCTCATATCCGCCGTCACCGCACAGCTTTGTCAGCACGCTGCTGACCGTATCGGCTTTGGCAATGGCAAACCCTTCGGGCGGCGTAAATTCGGCGGAGGCACAGAGGGCAAAATCACTCAAATATTTTTCCGTAACAGCAGATAAAATTTCACCGCCGTCCATACCTGAGCAGTCAAAGGGTCGACATATCCGCTTTGATAAGAGAAAATTCAAGGTTCGACCGTAGATTATTCCCTCGGAGGAGACCTGCAAACCTGTAGCTATCCCGTGGAAATTGCCCATTTCCACAAGACAGGGCAGAGACAGCTTCAGCAGGTCGCTGTCCTTTTTCAAATGAATTTCAAAATTGCCGATACCTCTTAATTTTTCTGTATAATGAAAGGAAAAATAAAAAGGTTCAATGGCAAGAAGCCTGAAATTTAAATCATAAATTCTGATATCCTTCATTAGTATTCACCCTCGCAGTATTTATTGAAGAAATGACATCGGCAGTCAAAATCAAGATTGGTATCGGAAGCCGAAAACCCGAGACTGTTACCGCCGCAAACAAGGTAAAGGTCGCCTAAAAAGGACCCCTTCGCAAGGGCAGTTACGGCGTTTTCTCCGTCAAGGGTAATACGGCGGCTTTCAGTATCTATAACAAGAGTGTCGCCGCCTTCTATGGGATAAATGAACCGTGCCGCCTTGCCTGTGGTTAAGTTGGTAACGGTAAAATCCGCCTGCCCGCTTTTAAGTGCGTGAACGGTGAAGGTGGGATAAATTTCTTTATCTCCCGAATTAAAGGCAAATCCGCTGTCAACCCCTTCCGTAAAAACGCAGGGGAGAGTAAAGACGGGATAAATTAAATCTTTTCTGCCGTGCATCACTATATCGGTAGAAGTAAAATCGGAAAAATAAGGGTCAAAACAGGTCAGCGAAAGAGAGAATTTTATGTAATCACCATATCTCGTTCCTGTCTGAAAGCTTGATATGTTACAGTAAATTCGCCGCTTTTTACTGCCGAATATAAGGTATAACCACCCCTCGCGGGCAAGAATACGGGACATAGCGGAAAGCTGACGGCGACTGCAAAGAATATCACCGCCGACAATTATCCGCCGAGCCTCCGGACGGCGATTTTTAATAACCGTCTGTCCCGTAGAAGCAATAAAGCTGCTGCTGATAACCTCAGCAGGATTGGAAATTCCCGACAGCTCCGTAACCCGCAAAAGCCCGTCGCCGCGGAAAGAAAAATTAACCTTCCCCAAAGGGGAAACATAATACATTTGCATAAAAACCCCCTTATCTCCGCACCTTTGGTGCGGCAGTAAGCAGTGAAGCTACAAGGACAAAATCCGGCGGCATATCGAGTGCTTTAGCACATATCGAAAATCTCACCGAGATTTATATCGCTGAACAGATTTAACTTATGTTAAATCTGTTCTAAAATCAGTAAACGATTTAGATACCACTATTATTGCTACAGACCTCTCATTTCCTCAAGAGCTTCGGATACCCTCGCCTCCGCAAGCTGTTCTGCCACTGTCTGACCACTGCCAAAGAAATTATAGCTGGCGTTTCTGGTGACGCTGGAGGGCGACAGCTCAATTTCCGTTGTAAACCTGGTTATAAAATCATTTATATCCTCCATAATCCCGGTTAGCTTGTCGCAGAAGCCTTTACCGAACTCCTGAGCGGAAAGCTTGCCGTTTTCAAAGAAGGTCATCGGAATATCACCAAAGGCACGTTCAAGCTCACCTGCCAAATCCTCACCTAAACTGCCGTAGCTTTCCTTCAGAAGCTGAATATCCTCGGCAAACAGCGTGCCGGTTACGCTTTTTGACGTAGCCTTAAGCCGTTCCCATTCTCGTATATAGCTTTCAACTCCCGCTTCGTCCGCATTTAAAAGAAGGGTACTTAAATTCATACCGTCCTCAAAGGACAAATCCCGTAAATATCTGAAAAAATCCGCAGGTACGCCGCTCATACCTTTGATTTCCTCCAAAGCAACCGCATAAGCTTCCATTTTTTCGGTAACCGCACCTAAATCCGTCAGGGTATTTTTAGTATATACCTTGTCGCTCTGACGAATCCACGCTCCATTATCGAAAATCAGGTCATCCCCGGGCAGTGTAAATTTCTGCGATTTATACGGCTCGTAGAGAGAATTCAGCTTTTTCTCCATAGCAGAAGCGGAACGCTCAAGCTCGGCAAGTGCTACCTCACCGCGGGATGCAATCTCTCTGTAAGCCGCTATAATACGCTCTTTTTCAGCGTTGATTATGGCTTCCGTAGTCTTAAACCCTTCCCCGATAGAAACAGGAATGGATTTCTCGTATTCCATAATCTTAAGAGTATATTCCCACCATCCCGAGGTACCTTTGTCAAAAAAATTATCACGGTAGGCTTCCATATATCTGTAATATTCCTCGGTGCTTAACGCACCCAGACGAAGCTGTAAATTCAGCTCCTCCATAACGGTTTTCATGGCATCTGTTGCCATAAACCCGTTTTCGCGAATAGCGGCGGCAATGCCTTCAATAAGAGGCTTGCCCAGCTTGTCGTAGCTGACACGGCTGACCTCATCGGACTCAGCCGCCTCCGCCACCGCCGCTTCCACCGCCTCTTTAACGGCGGCAATGTTAATGTTAATTTTTTTCTTAGCCATAAAATCACCTTTCTCAGAAATCAGGGAATAATGTAGAAATTTCAAAGGAATTTTCCTAACCCCTGATATTCCTGATTTCTAAAATGCTTCCCCTAAATCTGTGTGCTTGCTGAGACTGTGCCGTCTTTTAAGCTTATACAGCCTTTCTCTCAGACGGCTGTCTTTTATGTCAGCGGGATTGCACGCCCTTATGCTCATAAGCTGTGATAGCTTCAAATTGTCGTCCAACCCTCGCAGAAGTGAGATGAATTTCCACCAATGAAGAGACACATCACATAAATCAATGGAATATTGGGTCAGAAAAGCACTGTAAATATAATCGGCATCCTCTGCGAAGCTAAGTAGCTTTTCCCCACCACCTTTAAGCTTTTCGCCTCGGCTGTAGAAATATCTGATACCCTCCGCCGCGAGAGAAGCCTCCTCAGGCAAATCAATGTAGCAAAGAGTAGCCGCCGCCGCAAAGGACCCGCCCTTTTCCAGCAAATCGCCAATTAAAATCCAGGTTTTGAAATCAGTCTTTATCCGATAACTCTTGCCTCTGAGTAAAACCGCCGAAGGAAGAGAAGATGTAAGTATGTTCATAAAAAAACCTTTCCTCCACGCCCTTTCGGCGCGGAAATGTGGTGATAGGGGTCAGGGGATAGGGATTAGTATTTCCCGTAATGTAAGCAAACATAGCCTTCCCGCTTCACTATTCCCTGCTGACCCCTACCCTCTAATTCCTATTCAAAAGTACAGGTCTGCCAGTCGTCTTCTGATTTGGCAGTTCCCTGTACGGGCGTGTCAGCCGCCTTCATACTGCCACTGTAGGTATAAGCGTCCGTACTGTCACCTTCGCTGTCGGGGACTACGGTAAAACTGCGTTTTACAGCAACGTAACCTCCGTTATCCGCAGGCTTGGTGAAATCCACCAATACAAGAGTACGCACCGCCGCCGCACCTAAAAGCTCACCGTCAGCAATGGCGGCAATATCCTCGTGAACGGCATCTCCCGTAAACATATCAAAGCTGTAGGCAATCTCCGTACTGTAACCTACAATGTCACTGCGTTCAAAATCCTCGTCAATATATCGTCTGGAATATGTAGTGGGCTTTTTTGAAGTGGAAAGCTCCGTAAACCCAAGCATTCGTCTGAAGCTGTCATCCACCTGATAAAAAGGCAGACGCCCGCTTCTTTTTACTATATCAGCCATATAAAACATCCTTTCTTAGGAATTAGGAATCAGGAATTGGAAAATCCCCCTGAGAAAGCACACCAACCAAAGAGCCACCTCCCTTCAGGCAAGGCTTGACGGGAGGCCGAGCAGAAATTCCGAAGGAAATTTCCCAACCCTCATTCCTCATTTCGCCGAAGGCAAAACAACACCGACAAAGTAACTCTACTGACACAAGTCAATATCATTTGCCAAAGGCAAACCTAATCCCTAATCACTTTTAATTATCTTTGTGCATCAACAGTTTAATTTCCGTCTCAAACCTTGAGGTAGCCGCCGAATTCCCCGTCAGATGCGGTGATTTCAGAATTTCAAGAGACAGCACACCTTCGGAGAGAGGGGAGGCGAAAAGCCTTTCCGTTACTGCCGCCAGTTTTTCTCTGCCGTCGCTGCGACTTCGTATGCAGAGAGTGAAAATTTCCTGAGCGATGTAACTGCCGTCAATGTATTTTTTATAAATCTGCGGCTCACCCTCGCGGCGAAGATAAATTTTATCTTCTTCAAGTCCTAAGACGTCGGAAAAAACAATGTCCTCGTTTTCAAATAATTTTTCTACCATAATGTTACCCTCTGGCGATAATTTTCCAATGAGGAACGGTGGTGTTTTTTCTGTTATCACGAACGGCAATAACAGAAAATCCGTCACCGTCACAGCAAATGGTATCACCGGGAGAAACCGCAATTTCGTCTTCGGTGAACAGCCTTGCCACAACCCTTGTATTTGAGAAAAAACCGCCGTTTTCAAAATAAATGTTATCTACGATATGAAATCTCCCGCGGGGGAAAACGGTGATTGCATCCTTATGTGAAATCGTAATCATAGGCTCAACCTATTCCGCAATAGAGTAAGCCCTTGCCCTTAAGATAAACGGAAGCAATTTCTGCCGCCATTTTATAGGGAGATGAATTTTTATCATAATTTACGCTGTAGCCGTCGTTATTTTCGGAAGAAATCCCGCGGCGCTTGCTATCGCGGAAGAAAATATCCGCCAGATGGCAAACCGCCATTTTAACGTCCGTATCCAGAGTAAAGGGTGAAAGCACCATACTCCCGATAAACTTAAGAGCCATATCGGAAAACAAAGGAAACCGCTCCTTCCCGATAAGAGACCCACCGTAGATATCCGTATAAAAAGTGTAGTCTACGTACAAAATAAAACCCCCGTTTCTTAGGAATCAGGAATCAGCCCCCCCTGCACAACCCCACACAGCCTTCCCCTCAAAGGAGAAGGTGTCAGCGAAGCCGCTCGGATGAGGTGGACCCCCTGATTCCTTATCCCTATTAGTTCGTGCCGACTCTTACAGCCTTGCCGTTTGCGTCTGTTTCGGCTACGGTAATTGTATCACCTGCATTGGCTGTGATTTCGTCTGTCAGCTCCGTCCAGGAGGATAAATCATCACCTAAATCCACGTCCTGGTTGCCTATGTAGTAAACATGGCTGTTACCCATAGCAGGTGCAGGAGATACGGAAACCTTGACAGTGCCTTCTGTTTCGCCTTCAGCAGTAGTTACCGTAAGACCGCCCAGAAGGGGAGCGCCGAATTTGAAAGCGGCGAAAGCGTTATCCTTGATTACAAGATAACCGAGTCTCATAGTAGCCTTAATGGCAATCATATCCTGCTCCGCAAGAGAGATAGGCTTGCCGTCTGCATCAAGAGTACCCTGCAGGGTAGCTTCTGTCAGAACTTCAAATTCAATACCGCTGCGAATACCCACAAGAGAGTATTTCCATTCGCCGCCGATTAAATCAAAGGCAGAGCTGTTCCAGGCGGCAGAACGTATAAATTCAATAGGCTGTGAGTAAAGCTCACGAGTGTTTGTACCCTCTAAATACAAGGGAGCACCACCGTTATCACGGAGTCTGCGGAGCATATTTTTAATACCGATATGTCCTGCAAAGCCGTTAACCTCATAACCATCCGCTTCAACCATAGCCATAGCATCGGAAACGGCAAGGTCCAAAGATTCGTTGCTCTGAACAAGCATATTGGTAGCGGCTATGCTGCCTGCAAGGCTGGTAGCAAAGGGTGAATCCTCACCGAAAATACACGCCTTGTCGATGGTCTGATAAAAAGCTTCGGAAATCTGCGGTGCAAGGTCCGCAAACACATCGGTTATGCTGTCGCTGAGCTTTTCTTTTGTTACGGGTATAATAACCGCAAGCTTTTTAGCGGTAATTTCGGGATGTATCCAGGTAGCACCCGAGGTTTTGATACGCTGACCCTCGCCAACCCAATAAGCGCCGGGTCCGTCTACGAGAACATTAAATTTCTTAGTATCGCTGTTCATCTGTTCGATACGTGAGAGTCTGAGAATACCCGACCCCCTCACAATATCGGTAATAATGTCCTGCGCCTGCTCCGCAGGCACAAATCCTTTAAGCTGGTCTTTTAAATAGTTCATAAAAAACTCCTTTCTCGTCACGCTACAGGCGTGAACACTTAAATTAATAGTGAATCAGGAATCAGACCCCCCTTGCACAAGCCTAACCGCAAGCAGAAATCCCCTAACCCCATTCCTCATTTGACGGAGACAAGCCTGACCCCTCCACATTCATCTTTTCGCCTGATTGTCTAAAATTGCTTTAAAAAATCCTGCGTGGGACGGTTTTGCCGTGCCTTGCCTCATTCCTGTTGATACCTTCGTTTCGGAAAACAGATAGGGGTTGTCTTTTTTCAGCCGTTCCAGCTGAACATCAAGTCCGGTCAGCTCGCCGTCTCTGAAAGAGACGGTATCTGTGTCTATCAGCTTTCTTATAAGCCTGCTGTCCTTAGTGCCGCTGCGAATAAGCTCAAGCTCAATGGCGTTTTCAAGACGCAGTCTGTCTGCTTCGGCGGCAGGGATATATTCGCCGGCGGCAAGGTTAACAAGCTCAATTACGCGGTCGGGATTTTCGGCGTTGTAGCAGCTCAGCTTTTCCGCAAACCCGTCAAAATCCTCACCCAGTGCTTCTCTTAGAAATTCCATGGTCTCACCTCCCTTACGGCTATATAATATCACAAAAAAAGAACGGTTTACTTTCAATCTGCAAAAACAGGAGGAATTCCGCATAAAATCAAGGAAAATTTGTGGGACAACCAAAAAAACCTATATAAGCCTTGACAAAAAAGAGATTTTGTGGTAAAATTGTATACGTATAATAGGGTAGTTTGAGCATTATACAAAAAAGATGAAATTTCCCCATAAATCGGGAGAAAAATGATTATCAAGGATATAAAAAAACCTGCTTTGTGGGTGAGTTTATCGGAGGAGTCATGAACAAATATAAAATTATATGGCAGATAGTAATAATTACGGCGATAGTGATAGTAGGAATTACGGCGGCTGTTTTTGTTATACATAACAGAGATTACAATGAAAAAACCGAGAAAACCGTCAGTATCAATAATCATTACAGCTATGCAGAAGAAAAATCAGCTCCCCATAACCTGCTTATTACCGTAGAAAATGAGGGTTACGGGCTGATAGATACGGAAGGAAACCGTGTAGCGGCGCCTGAATATGATATGCTTCTTTTGGCGGATTATGGCTTGTATTACTATAAAGAAGGCACTCAAAGCGGTTTTTTAAACGGTGAAGCAAGAAAGGTTTTCACCACCGAAGAGGTAATCGGTACAACCGTCAGCGAGGATTTTGTAATCTATACCCGTGACGGAAAAAACGGGTTTATAAACATTAAAAACGGCAGTAAAATCGAAGCCTGCTACGAGGCGGTTTATGATTTTTCGGAAGGTCTGGCGGCTGTGTGCCTGAACGATAAGATAGGCTTTATAAACAGCCTCGGCGAGATGGTTATTGAAAATAAATACTATTCCAAGGGTCTTTATTACTTTACGGAAGGTATCTGCAGCGTTATAGAAGGTGACCCGGACGTTTCCGCCTCCAGCTATTATATCAATACAAACGGCGATATGGTGCTTAACATTGAAGGTAGCTTCGGAATGCAGTTCTATGAAGGCAGAGCCTTTGTAAAGGAAGGCGACAGATGGTTTTTGATAGACAAAAACGGCGAGAGAGTTACAGATACTGCCTTCGGTCCTTATGAATCCAAAATGCCCGGCAGGTTTAAAGACGGTTATGCCACCGTGGCTGTTGATGGTAAATACGGCGTTATAAGCAGGGACGGCAGCTTTGTGATTAACCCGACCTATGACGAGCTGGGGGAAATGCTTGACGATAAAATCGTGTTCAAAAAAGACGGTAAATACGGGTATATGCAGAAAAACGGTTATGTGATAATTTCTCCCGTATATGACGTGATGACAGGCTTTAAAAGAGATATGTCAATAACAAGAGTTGACGGCAAATACGGCGTCATAACAAGCCGCGGCGTTGTGGTACTCGAAAATGAATACCAGAAAACAGAAATTCTCGATAACGGTATAATAAAAACGTGGACTGACGATAAAACCTATTTTTATATGAGAAGCAACGGCACAGTTCTGTGGAACGGAAACAGCCCGTCCCCAAAGGCTTAAAATACGAAAAAGCTTATAAGCAGTGGCGGTAATCCGTCTGCAAATATATTTTTTTATTAATGAAAGGTGTGGCTTAAAATGAAAAACACAAGAAGAACTTTAGCAATCCTTTTTGCGGCAATAATGGCAATGGGAATGCTGGCAGGCTGTGGAGCAAAAAAAGCAGCTTCCGATTTGGATTATGTAAAGGGTAACGGTAAAATGGTTATCGGTTATACCGATTATGCTCCCATGAACTATTTTGAAAACGGCGAATTTGTAGGCTTTGACACAGATTTTGCAAAAGCAGTTTGTGAAAAATTAGGCGTTGAACCTGATTTTATCGAAATCAACTGGGATACCAAAGAAACAGAGCTTAATGCAAAAAGCATTGACTGTATCTGGAACGGCTTTACTATCAACGAAGAAAGAAAAGCTAACATTGAATTCTCAAAGCCTTACATAAAAAATAAACAGGTTGTTGTAATTAAAAAGGATAACGCTGAAACATATAAAGATGCGGCAAGCCTTTCAGCGGCAAAATTAGTAGCTGAAATCGAATCCGCAGGTGAAGATGCAATCGCAAATGACGATAGCCTTAAAATCGCAACATATACAGCTGTTACAAAACAGACAGATGCTCTTTTAGAGGTTAAATCAGGCACAGCAGACGCGGCAGTTTTAGACTATACCCTGGCAGATGCTATGGTAGGCGAAGGCACCGATTACGCTGATTTGCAGATTGTAGAAGGTCTCGATTTAGGCGTTGAAGAATACGGAATAGGCTTCAGAAAAGGTAGCGACATTGCCGCAGAGGTTGATAAAATCATAGACGAGCTTACAGCTGACGGCACAATGGAAAAAATCGCAGAAAAATACGAGCTTTCTGCAATATTGATTAAATAAGAACCCCCATGGCGTTTTCGCAGTACCACGCCAACACCACAGGACTTCTTTTAAAATAAGAACCCCCATGGCGTTTTCGCAGTACCACGCAAACACCACAGGACTTAAGCGAAGAAATTTATGCCGCACCTTCGGGTGCGGCAATGTAAAATGACAGGGATTAGGGAGAAGGGAATAGTATTTCCCGTAAGGTAAGCAAACGAAGTCTTCCCCTTGAGGCAAGTGACCGAAGGGAGCCGTAGGAAGGTGGACCGCCCGCGGCGGATGAGGTGGTGACCCTAACCCCATATTTTCATCGTCACATCGTTGTGGCAGGAAAGGTAAAAAAATGACTTTAATTGACGTAACGCTGAGACTTCTCGGCGGATTTAAAACAAGCTTGTTAATATTTATTATCACCCTTGCGGCGGCATTGCCTCTGGGACTTCTTATAACATTTGGGTCAATGAGCAAATTCAAACCGCTGGCGTGGCTGATAAAAACCTATGTCTGGATTATAAGAGGAACACCTCTTATGCTGCAGCTTATCATAGTTTTTTACGGTCCGGGTCTTATGTGGGGTGCAGATGCAATGCCGAGACTGACGGCGGTGCTGATAGCCTTTGTGCTGAACTATTCGGCATATTTCTCGGAAATATTCCGCGGCGGCATTGAAAGCATACCCAAAGGTCAGTACGAAGCAGGGCAGGTGCTGGGACTTTCAAAAGCACAGATTTTCTTTAAAGTAGTGCTGTTCCAGGTAATCAAAAGAGTTGTACCGCCCATGAGCAATGAAATTATAACTCTCGTAAAGGATACCTCTCTTGCAAGAATTATAGCATGTGAGGAAATTATAATGGTAGCACAGCGATATATATCCTCAAGCGCCCTTATCTGGCCGCTGTTTTATTCGGGCTTATACTATCTGCTGTTTAACGGAATTTTAACACTCCTTTTCGGATACATAGAAAGAAAAATGGATTATTATAAAGGATAAGGAGGAGGAGAAAATGTCTGTACTTACAGCTGAAAAAATTTATAAAAGCTTCGGAAAGCTTGAGGTGCTGCGAGGTATAAACATGTCGGTGGAAGCCGGCGAGGTAGTGTCCGTAATCGGTCCGTCAGGGTCGGGGAAAAGTACATTTCTGCGGTCGCTCATAAATTTGGAAACCATCAGCGGCGGAACCATCGTGATAGATGGCGAAACCGTTGTTAAAGACGGCGTTTATCTGAAAACCGCGGAAACAAAAAACGCCTATAAAAAATTGGGAATGGTGTTTCAGAACTTTAACCTGTTCCCCCATAAATCCGTTTTGGAAAACATCACAATGTCACCCATAATGGTAAACGGTAAAGCTAAAGACGAGGCGGAGCAGGAAGCTGAAAAACTATTGGCTCTGGTAGGGCTTAGCGATAAAATAAACTCCTATCCCTTTGAGCTTTCGGGAGGTCAACAGCAACGAGTGGCGATAGCAAGAGCCCTCGCTATGAACCCCGATATTCTGCTTTTTGACGAACCCACAAGCGCCCTCGACCCGGAGCTGACAGGCGAGGTGCTGAAGGTAATCAAGGCGTTGGCAAAGGGCGACAGAACTATGATAATTGTAACCCATGAAATGAAATTCGCCCGCGAGGTCTCCGATAGAGTAATTTTTATGGAAAAAGGAATAATATCAGAAGAAGGCACCCCGGAAGATATTTTTGAACACGCAAAAAATGAAAGAATAAAAGCCTTTATAGGAAATCTGAACTAAAGAAAAACACACAGCCTTCCTACGACTCGCTACGCTCCCATGTATAAGTTCCACCAGCCAAATCAAAGATTTGGGGTGTCACTTACCTTGAGGGTAGCGAAGCGGCATTTCGGTAGTGAATGACAGTCCGGTGGACTGTCAGA
>JAZSKI010000050.1:0-9796 GCA_045534775.1 Clostridia bacterium
AGGTAAGTGACACCCCAAATCTTTGATTTGGCTGGTGGAACTTATACATGGGAGCGTAGCGAGTCGTAGGAAGGCTGTGTGGGGTGTGCAAAGGGGGGCACTAATCCCTGTTACTTCACATTTCCGCATCCGAGGGGGTGCGGATTATCCCACCCGGTTGCCGGTTTCGGTTTCTCTGTCTGTTGCAAGCAATACTATACCCGTTTCATCTTCTGTTGCCAGGAGCATACCATTTGATTCTATTCCTCTTATTTTTGCGGGTTTCAGGTTTGCAACCACTATAATATTTTTACCTATCATATCCTCGGGTTTATAGGATTTTGCTATACCTGACACGATTTGTCTTGTGTTGCCGCCCAAATCGAGGGTCAGTTTCAGAAGCTTATCTGCTTTTTCCACCTTTTCTGCGGCAGTTACCTTTGCAACTCTCAAATCTATTTTTGCGAAATCCTCTATAGAAATTTCGGGTTTTAAGTTCAGTTCTTTTGCGGGCGGAGTCAATTCGCTTTCGATTTCCGCCAGCTTCTTTTCCTCGTCAATCCTTGCAAAAAGCACCGAAGCCTCGCCTACTTGTTCGATTTTCTCGCCGCCGAATTTTTCCACGCTTGTCCAATCGCGGGCTTTGGCGTTAATCTGCGTTAAGATTTTCTCTGCGGTTTCGGGCAAGAATGCCTGAAGGAGAATACCTATGGTGCGGATTGCTTCAATCAAATTATACAGTACGGTTTTCAGGCGTTCGGTATCATTTTTCGCCAGCACCCAGGGCTGAGTTTCGTCTATATATTTATTACTTCTTCTTGCCAGAGCGAAGATTGCATCTAAGGCTTCCGCCACCTTAAATTCTTCTAACTTTTCGTCTGCCTTTTTAACGGTAGCCTCCGCTTCGGCAATAAGCTCTTTATCCTCTTCCGTCTGCACAGGGTCAAAAAGCCGGCCGTCAAAATACTTTTTCACCATAGCAACGCTACGGTTTACCAGGTTGCCCAAAGTGTTTGCCAGCTCGGAATTATATCTTGTAATAATATTTTCATAGGTAATTGTACCGTCCTGAGCGTAGGGCATTTCCGATAAAAGATAAAATCTCACGCCGTCTACACCGAAATGACGTACCAAATCATCGGCGTACATTACATTACCTTTTGATTTGCTCATTTTATCATTACCCGACAACAGCCAAGGATGACCGAAAATCTGTTTCGGCAGGGGCAAATCAAGTGCCATCAGCATAATCGGCCAATAGATGGTATGGAATCTTAATATATCCTTACCGATAATATGAACATTGGCGGGCCAGTATTTCTTGAAATTTTCCGAGGGGTTTTCCGTATCATAGCCCAGACCCGTTATGTAGTTGGTGAGGGCATCTATCCATACATAGATTACGTGTTTAGGGTCAAATTCCACAGGAATACTCCAGTCAAAAGAGGTACGTGACACGCATAAATCCTGAAGTCCCGGTTTCAGGAAGTTATTTACCATTTCCTTTTTACGGGATTCGGGCTGAATGAAATCGGGGTTCTCCTCGATATGCTTCATAAGTCTGTCCTGATATTTGCTCATTTTGAAGAAATAGGTTTCCTCTTTGGTTTTCTCTACGGGTCTGCCGCAATCGGGGCAACAGCCGTCTACCAGCTGAGAATCGGTGTAAAAGGTTTCGCAGGGCACGCAGTACCAGCCCTCGTATTCGCTTTTATAAATATCGCCCTGTTCATAGAATTTATTAAAAATTTTCTGAACAGTTTTTTCGTGATGTTCGTCGGTTGTCCTGATGAATTTATCATAGCTTGAGTTCATCAAATCCCAGATTGCACGCACCTCGCCCGATATCTTGTCCACATATTCTTTCGGGGAAATTCCCGTTTTTTCGGCTTCCTGCTGGATTTTCTGACCGTGCTCGTCGGTTCCCGTCATAAAAAATACATCATAGCCTTTCTGCCGTTTGTATCTGGCGATTACATCGGAAAGCACTATTTCATAGGTGTTACCGATATGTGGTTTTCTTGACGTATAAGCTATCGCCGTTGTTAAATAAAATTTTTCTTTTTCCATTATATCAATTCCTTTCCGCCACTGGCGCGTGACAATGAAATGTTGTTTTTATGATTAAGCATAGGCTTGCACCGGCCAAATTAAAATTCGGGGTGTCTGTAATCATCCACCTCATCCGCCAGCCTGCGGCTGACACCTTCCCCTCAAGGGGAAGGCTATTTGGCCACCGTCCCCCATAGCTTCCCTTACAGGGGGCTTATTCACTATTCCCTATTCACCAGTTCTTTAAACCTGTTTCCGCGCTGTTCGAAGTTTTTAAACAAATCGAAGGAAGCGCACATGGGTGACAGGATTACCGTATCGCCTTCTTTTGCCAGGCTTTCGGCGGTTTTTACTGCTTCTTCAAAGGTTTTTACCACCGTAATACGGGTATCGCCACCTGCTTTTTCTACGGCTTCTTTAATCTTCTCTGCCGTAGCACCTACCAAAACCAATTCTTTGACGGTTTCGTTGACTTTTTTCCCGATAGGGTCAAAGGGGATTTTTTTATCATATCCGCCTGCTATTAAAATCAACTTCTCGTCAAAAGAATTAAGTGCCGCCAGGGTTCTTGTGGGGCTGGAGGCTATGGAATCGTTATAGTAACGGACTCCGTTTTTCTCGCAGACAAGCTCTATTCTGTGGGGTACGCCGCGGAAATTTTCCGCCACATACCTGATATCTTCAATTGTTACATAATTCCATACCGCCGCTATTGCCGCCATATAGTTTTCCACGTTATGACTGCCGGGCAATTTTATCAGGGTTTTGGGCATAATCTCGTGTTTTTCGCCCATTTTTGACATATATATAATATCATTTTCCAGATACACGCCGTTACCTGTTTTTTCACCAAAGGTTATAACCCGACTTTTGGCATCAAGCATCAGCAGTCTTGTGTTTTCTCTTGATGAGTTAAGTATCAGCTGATTATTTCCGCTTTGGTATCTATAGATATTTTTCTTGGCATCCTCATATTCTTTCATATCCTTATGCCAATCCAGATGGTTGGGTGTAATATTGGTTATCACCGCTGTATCGGGAGATTTTTTCATAGTAAAAAGCTGGAAGCTTGACAGCTCCACCACTACCTTATCGTCCCTGTGCATTTTTAAAACCTCGCCTATCAGCGGATTGCCGATATTACCGCCCAAATAACAGGTATAGCCTGCTTTTTTCAGCATTTCATAAATCAAAGTGGTGGTAGTAGTTTTTCCGTCACTTCCTGTTACTGCAAAGATTTCGCAGGGACAAAGGTCGAAAAACAGTTCCATCTCGCCCGTAAGCTGTGCGCCCTTTTTCACCGCCTCCTTAAGCTGAGGCAGGTCGGGTCGTATACCCGGAGATTTGAAAATTATATCGGCTTCGATATTTTCCAGGTACTCTTCGCCGCAAACAAGGGTAACGCCCATATTTTTCAGAGTTTCGGCGGTTTCGCCCAGCTCTTTTTCGGTTTTGCGGTCACGGGCTGTGACCACCGCACCGTTTTCCGCTAAAAGACGTATAAGCGGCAGATTGCTCACTCCGATACCTATTGCTGTTACCTTTTTATTTTTAACGCTCTTTAAATATTCTTCCGCTTTCACAATTATCTCTCCAAACTTTCTGCCGGTTCGCTGTTCGTATTGGAATCTTTCCAAAAACGGCTCTATATTATGACTGAACCTGTATTCAGGGTCCTCATCATAGAAATAATCATCATAATACTTGCTGTACATACCTCTTCACTATCTCCTCCAACAGCTCGTCTCGTTCAAGTTTGGTAATTTCACTTCTGGCTCCCAGATGACCTGTGATATAGGTGGGGTCGCCCGACATAATATATCCCACTATCTGATTGACGGGGTTATATCCTTTTTCACAGAGTGCAGTATACACCAGATTAAGTATCTCTTCTGCTCTTTTGCTCTTATCCTCTTCGTTATACAATAATGTTTCCTGCATATCAACATCCTCCTTCGTGATTTGTAAAATATCCTTCAAGGTTCAAATAAAGCAGGTCGCCCGCCGCTTCTTTAAACCCTAATTGTTTATAAAATTTATCATTTTTCACATAAACGTCCTGAATTCCGTTAATGTCAAGAAAATTCAGCGCCGCCTTTGCAATTACCTCTCTCATTGCTTCGTCATCACATTTCAGCTGTTCTATATAGCCTGCACCGTCTATAATATCAAAGAAAACTCCGCCCGTAAGACCTTGCTCCTCATAACAGCCCATCATTATTCCCTTCGATGTGCCGTCCATATATTTTTCTATCTGCGGAATATCTGTTGCTACAGTTATTTTGAACATATTTATCTTCCCTTCGTAAGCCGCATTATTTCTTCCTTTTTTAAATGTCTCCATTTACCTCTCGGCAAATTCCCCAGCATTATATCATCTATGGCAACTCGTTTAAGTGCCGTTACGGGATGTCCTACCGATTCGAGCATTCGTCTTACCTGACGTTTTTTGCCTTCACCGATAATAATCTTCACCGTAGATGTGCGTTCCGTACCCGATAAAAGCTCTGCTGTGCAGGGGCGGGTTTTGAAATCGCCTAAATCCACTCCTTTTGCAAGCTGTTTGATTGTCGTCAGGGTCGGCAGTCCTTTCACCTCGGCTATATAAGTTTTTTTATGATTATTTGACGGATGAATTATCTCGTTGGCAAAATCTCCGTCATTGGTCATCAAAAGAAGTCCCTGGGTATCCGCATCAAGTCTGCCTACGGGATATATTCTGCCGTGGACGTCCTTTACCAAATCCATAACAGTGGGTCTGCCTCTTTCATCCTCGGTGGTTGTAATATAACCTGCAGGTTTGTTAAGCATAATATAAAATTTTTTGCCGGTCAGCGACAGGGTTTTACCGTTCACCTGTACCTCGTCGCTGTCGGGGTCTATTTTTACGCCTTGGGTGCGGACCGTTACGCCGTTGACCTTAACCTTGCCTGCGGCAATAAGCTCTTCCGCCCCGCGGCGTGAAGCCACTCCCGCATCGGCTATGAATTTTTGTAATCTAAGCTCCATATTTTATCTCCTTGTGCTGTGTGGAATATGCAGGAAAATCCGCATTTCTCCGTTGTTGGATGTGCGATAGCTGTCCGCCTTATCTGCGGGATGCGGCGAGGTGGTTTATCCGAAAAGTGCCAGCACAAAATCCCACATTAGTTTAAATATATTATATCCTTTTTTCTCTACGGTGGTATTGGCGGTTACGTCTATTTCAAAAACCTCGCCGCCGGGGGTTGTTACCTTGGCTACGGCTACCTTATCCCCCGCGTAGACGGGGGCTTTCAGGACGGTTTTATCCATAGCTATCGTGCTTTTTTCTTTGTTGGTTATTTTAACCGGTACACATACGTCTTCATTTAGGACTGCACCTGTTTCGTTATATTTTCCGCCGCGGACTCTTACCGTTCCTATGCTTTCGCCTTTTTTCGCCACCTTTTCCAGCTTCCAGTTACCGAAGGCGTAATCGAACATTCTTTTATGTTCATTCCAGTCCTCGGCGCAGTTCAGGGTAACGGTAATGACACGCCAGCCGTCTTTTGTTGCCGAGCCTACAAGTGTTCTGCCCGTTTCGGGAGTAAAACCCGGTTTTATACCGTCTGCTTCTTCATACATAGATATAAGCTTATTGGCGTTATTTATGTAATGTATATCTCTGTCGCCGATGGGGTCTTCTATATATTTAGGTTTGTTTACAATTCTTTCAAAGGTTTCATTTTTCATAGCATAGCGAGCCAGCATCGCCAGCTCATAAGCTGTTGTATAATGATTTTCGGCGTAAAGCCCGTGAGGATTTTCAAATCTGGTATTTTCAAGTCCCAGCTCCGCCGCTTTTTTATTCATCAGCTTTACAAATTCTTTCTCGTTGCCCGAAATATGCTCTGCCAGGGCTACCGCCGTATCGTTACCGCTTTTAAGCAACAGTCCGTGTATCAGCGTTTCAACCGTCACCTGTTCCCCTTCCGTCAGATATATGCTTGAGCCTTCCGTCAGAGTCGGATTTTTGCCTATTGTCACAACATCCGTCATATTGGTCATTTCGATTGCCAATATACCCGTCATTATTTTGGTTGTGCTTGCCATTCCGAGTCTTGCGTTGTAATTTTTTCCGTCTAAAATTTTGCCTGTTTCGCTGTCGATTATTATAGCCGCCTCAGCTGTATATTCTATCGCCCCGGCAGGCTGCACCATACTAATCAGCATCAGCATAGGCACTATTATTTTCATCATTTGTGTAAGAGCAGTTCTCCGCCCTTGTTTTAAAGAAATATAAGCTCTCACCAAATTCAACCTTTCTGTTTTGTTAATATGACCAGGCTGTCAGCTTCTGTGCAAAGGAGTCCACCTCACCCGCCAGCTTCGCTGACACCTTCCCCTAACAGGGGAAGGCTTTTAAATGTAGATTTTCCGTAGGAAAAGCGTCCATACCTCTTCCCTATTCTCTATCATTTCCAATTAATTCTATGCTCTTGCAGTCGTAGCTTATTCCGACTTTTTGCTTTTTATAAATCCGTTTACCTTGTCTACCATATCGGGTACTAAATCGAGGATTTTATCTACGGGTCCGTTAGTGGTTTCTACCGGCAGTAGTCTTACTCTGCCGCCGGTTATAATAAGGAACGCCACCGGTTTTACCTTAACACCGCCGCCGCTACCGCCGCCGAATGGGTTTGCGCCTTCTTTGGCAGTGGGGATTTCACTGCCGCCTGCGCCAAAGCCGCAGGTCACCTGGGTTACGGGGATTATCATACTGCCATCGGGTGCGGTAATAACATCACCGATTACCGTATTGGCATCTATCATTCCTTTAATGGAATCCATTGCACTTTTTACCATTTCTGTAATATTGTTCATAAAAATCTCCCTTCGTTCTTTATTATTATTTTATATTTTGAATTATCATCGGCAGTCCTATAATCAGTTTGATTTCCCAGTTGCTTTTAACTCCTGTTTCGCTGTTGAAATCCGGGGTTACGGTTATATTTTTTTCTTTCAGCTTAAACCTTGAGGCAAGTACCGCCACTGCGGTGTTTACCGCTGTTTCTGCGGCGGCGTAGGCTATGCCGTTTGCCATAGGGTTTTTTAGGGTTATGGTTAGCCTCACGTTAATGCGGTTTATTACCACGAGCTTTTCCATTGCCTTCAGGGCGGTTTTTGCAATTTTTATTAAATCCTCGCCTTTTTTCTTTATATCACCGAAGGTCATTTTTTTGTTCTCTTTTTGAGCTTTTTCTTTTTTCTTTAGTTTAGGCAGTTTTATCTCAAATAATCCGTAAAGTTTAATTTTTATTTCCTTTTCAGCTTTAAAATTATGGGTTACAGCTTTCAGCTCCACCGTTACCGTCAAAGTCAGCAGCAAGACAATTATTATTGCAATAATTATTAACGCTGTCATATTTTACCCTCGCCCTCCTGCAAATCATAGAAGGTCATCTGAAGGGGTATGCTGCCGATGTCGGGCATTTCCTCTATCTCCGTAAGTCCGAAGGTTTTGAGGAAGTTGGTAGTGGTTCTGTACAGCAGAGGTTTGCCCGGCGTATCCAGCCTGCCGCATTCTTCTATCAGACCGCGTTCCACAAGACGGCTGACGGCACCGTCGCTGTTTACGCCGCGGATATATTCTATACTCGACCTGGTGACAGGTTGGTTATACGCCACTATAGACAGAGTTTCAAGGGCTGCGCCGGACAGCTGTGTCTGTCTGCGTGGTTCTACCAGTTTAGTTATATATTCATAATAAGCCGGGCGGGTAGAAAGCTGATATTCGCCGCCTGCCCGTACCAGCATCAGACCTCTGCCTTCCAGGGTTTCCTCAAGTCGGGTCAGGGTATGAGCTAAGATTTCCTCGTCTATATTAAGTACATTTATGATTTCCTCACCCGCTACAGGCTCGCCTGCGGCGAACAGAATTGCTTCAACTGCCGCTGCGTGTTCGGTTAAATTCATATCATCACTCTCCGTATTCGCTGTCTACAGTATCAAATTCTTTGGGGTCTCCGCTGAGACTGCATATCAGCCGTCCCCTGTCATCTTCGGTTATTTTCATATAATCTCTTCGAATAAGCTCCAACACCGCCAGAAAGGTGGATACCGCCTCGGCTCTGCAGGTCACGTCTTCAAAAAACTCATCAAAACAGATAAGCTCCCTGGTTTTATAGAGAGAAAACAGATATTTTATCCTTGACGATACAGAAACAGTTTCTCTTTTCACTATGGTTTCAAATGCTTCTCTGCGGACAGGCTGTTTTCGCTCGCGGCGTTCCATTACATCGCTGTAAGCCTCCAGCAATCTGGAAAGAGGTATTTCCATCTCCACGTATCTTATCTTAGGTAAATCTATTTTATCGGGAGTTTTGTAAAAAACATATCGGCTCATATTCTGGCGTGGGTCTAAAAACTCCACGGCGTTACGATATTTGGCGTACTCCACCAATCTGTCCACCAGCTCTGCACGAGGGTCGGTATCATCCTTTTCATCCTCGTCCTTCGGCAGGAGCATTTTGGATTTTATATAAAGGAGCTGAGATGCCATTACAAGAAATTCGCCCGTAATTTCCATATCAAATTTTTTCATTTCGTCCAGATAAGCAAGGTACTGTTCCGTAATAAGGGCAATGGGTATGTCCGTAATTGCCACCTTGTTTTTCTGTATAAGGTGAAGGAGTAAATCAAGAGGCCCTTCAAAGGTTTCAAGTTTAAATGTTACGTCCATATTATCGGGATGTTGCTTAAGCAGGAGTTGGCTTTGGTCAGGGAAAATCAGAAATTCTATCAAAGCTTCCGACTTAACTGCGGGCCTGTGCAAATGGGGCTAATTCCTGTTATTACTTAAGCTTTATCCTTCTTCCTTTCTTTATTTTAGGAAAAATAAAATCAAATCTGTCAGTTTATATATTCCTGTCAGGGTATAATTTATTATGGGTACCATAAATCTGCTGAGGATACCTGCGAATGCCAGGAGCATCAGCATCATATACAGCATACCTTCGTTACGCTGCAGCCACGATTTTTTATCATAGGGCAGGAAATACATCAACACCTTTGAGCCGTCAAGAGGCGGTATGGGTATCAGATTAAACACCGCCAGACCTACGTTAAGGGATGCCCAGCTCTGGGCTGTCATACCCACGTAAACATTAGCTCCTATCTTTGGTACAGTGTAGAATAAAACTCCGTATATAAGCACAATAAGCAGCGCAAAAAGCAAGTTGGAAATCGGTCCTGCAAGACTTACCCATACTATACCCTTTGAGCCGCCTTTGCGGAAATTATAGGGGTTTACCGGCACCGGTTTTGCCCATCCGAAGCCCAGCAAGAACATAGAAATCGCTCCCAGCCAGTCAATGTGAGCCAGAGGGTTAAGGGTCAGTCTGCCGCTGTTTTTTGCAGTATCGTCACCTAACCTGTATGCCACAAAGCCGTGAGCATACTCGTGAACCGTAAGACAGGCAAATATAAAGGGTATTGAGATAAGTTTTATTATTAGCTGTTCCATAAATACCTCGTAATAATTCAAAAAGCAAATTTCATATAAAATGAAGCTTGTGCGCGGGTGGGATGCGGCAATTCGTGAGTCGCCCCTGCGAGGGTGTGCAAAAAGGGGTGGCACCTCATCCGTCAGCTTCGCCGCCCACCTGTCTCGCCGCGGCTCGGTCACATTTCAGCTCTGACAGTCCACCGGACTGTCATTCACTACCGAAATGCCGCTTCGCTACCCTCAAGGGAAGTGACACCCCAAATCTTTGATTTGGCTGGTGGAACTTATACATGGGAG
>JAZSKI010000001.1:0-30800 GCA_045534775.1 Clostridia bacterium
CGCTTTTTACATATTCTTTGATAAGTTCCTTTGGTATTTTCATGTTGAAAAACCTCCTTGATAAAAATTATTTCTACCATAATTTTCACCAAGGAGGTTTGTTTTTATACTATTTACACAACTTTTTCCGCACCGTCTATAGCCGTTAAGCCTGGCACCTTTTCATTTTGCCTTTTTGCCCTCTTAGGATTCAATTTATCAAACTAAATTGCGGGCAAGCTCCTCCCGGCTAATCTGTAAGTACATACGCACAAATTTTACCTGACTTTGAAAATCTGTTTCTTTAACATTTAATACAATCTTATCTTCCATAGAAGCATCTACCTGTGGATATTATCCTTATACCATATTATAGAATCAGCGAACGATTTAGATCCCACTTGTTTTGTGAAGTTTTGAACTTAAAGTTCAAAGTGAAGTTGCTGACGCAGTGAAGTTTTTGATTCTCAAAAGTGAAGTTAAGTTTGCCACTTCGCCGTCAGGCATATCGAGTGCTTAGCACATATCGAAAATCTCGCCAGAGATTTATATCGATGAATAGATTTATCATAAATCCCAATAACTTTGAGAAATTTTATTATTTTCTCTCTTTTCCACAATGTAAAACCGTATTATCTTGTAAAATATTAAATACGTGTCTTAATTTCGTGTAAAACACTTTGTTAAGACACGTCCTTATTTCTTTCCGTAGGTAACGGAATTTTTGCCGAATTTTTTTCTTAAATCCGATACTGCTTTTTCGAGTGCTTCTCTTTTGGTTCTTTGAGTGTCGTCCGTATCAAAAAAGGTCATCTGGGAGGTTGCTTCGTTTTCGTGAATTACGCTTGCTCCCGTTACTGTAAACATTCTGATAGGCTTTGACATATCCCACGAGGCTTTCGCAAGCTCGCAGGCGGCTTCTACTATTTCTTTTTCCAGATAAGTAGGCAGGTCAAGGGTTTTTTGTCGTGTTATGACCCTGAAATCAGGGTCTTTAATAGTTATCTGAACCACCCTGCATTTCAGGTTTTTCCTGCGAAGTGTGGAGGCTACCGAATCGCTGAGACTCACTATATAAGGTTTCAGATTTTCCATACCTATTATATCTTCTCTGAAGGTCTCCCCTTTTCCTACGGATTTCACTTCTTTTTCGGCGTAGTAGCTTTTAACCTCGCTGTCGCCCTCGCCTATTACATTCAAGTAAAGCTGTTTCCCGGCTTTACCGAATTTTCGTGTCAGTCTCTCCTCACCCAGCTCTGCAATGTCGCCTATGGTACGAACGCCCATTTTTTCTAGCTGAATAAAGGTAGCTTTCCCCACATACATCATTGCCTGTGCAGGTAACGGGTACAGAATTTCTCTGAAATTTTCACGCGTTATTTCCGTTGTGGCATCAGGTTTTTTGTAGTCGCTTCCGAGCTTTGCAAACATCTTATTAAAGGAAACCCCTACAGAAATGGTAAGTCCAATTTCCTCTTTGACTTCTTTTCTCAGCTTATCGGCAATTTCTCTGCCGTTTCCGAAGAGTCCTGCACTTCCCGTCACATCAAGCCAGGATTCGTCAATACCGAAGGGTTCAATCAGGTCGGTATACCGTTCGTAAATGGAATTTACTTTTCTTGACACCTCCAGATACAGGTCGTGGTGAGGCGGTACTATTACAAGGTCGGGACATTTTCTTTTAGCCTTGAAAATAGTTTCGGCAGTTTTTATGTCAAATTTTTTTGCAAGCTCATTTTTAGCTAAAATAATCCCATGACGGCTTTCGGGATCACCGCCTACCGCCATGGGAACATTTCTCAGAGCCGGATTTAAGATACATTCCACCGAGGCATAAAAGCCGTTACAGTCGCAATGTAAAATCGTTTTTTCCACTCTATCACTTCCGATTAAAACTTCATTACAGGAATTTCCGATATATTTATATCTACCTCTTCAATATCAGCAATTGCTTTTTTACACGGTTTTTCGGATGTTATAAACATATTAGAATCATTTCCGAACCGCACCTCAAAGCCCACGCCGCGGAAAACGCACCAGATATGCGACCGCATTATAAGCTTCACCGCCATATCAATTTTATCCATAGTAAGGACATCGTTTTCCTGCAAGGTATCAAAAAGTGCCATCATTTCTTTTGGATAGTATGTCTCATATTTTTTGGATAATTCACGAATCCCGTAATATTCATTGTATTTTTCAAGCTCGCACACCGTTAGGGTTGTTATATCCAGCTCGTCCATAAACAGGGAAATTACGTCAATAAAATCCTCCTCTGCTTCAAAGAAGGGATTTTCGCCGATTTCCTCATCATAAAAAGCTTCCAGCTGTTTGGATGCACTCCACTCGTCCTTTACGAACATAGTCGCCTCATCGGAGTCGAACTTGCTTACCTGCCAGCTATACATTACTTTACCTTTCTGCTGCCGGGTTTTACAAGAGGTGCACCTGTTTTGCAAATAGGACATTCATCAGGCTCGTAGGACTGAACCTCCATTGAAATTACAGATTCCAGCTTTGTGCCGAAATCAATTTTACCGCCTGTTCTGTCAACTATACAGCCAACGCCTGCTACTATGCCGCCTTTGGCTTTTACAATCTCTATTACCTCTTTAACCGAGCCGCCTGTTGTGATAACGTCCTCAACGATAACAACCTTCTGACCGGGTTCAATATCAAAGTTACGACGGAGTGTCATAACGCCGTCTTCACGTTCTGTAAAAATATTCGGTACATTAAGGTGACGGCTTACCTCATACGCCATAATAACAGCACCCATAGCAGGCCCTACTACCAAATCAATACCGCCTGTTGCAAATTTTTCAGCTAAATCCTTACAAAGCTCCTCGCTGTATTTGGCATTTTTAAAGATTTTCGCACATTGCAGATATTTGTCGCTGTGTCTGCCTGATGTCAGGAGAAAATGTCCTTCGAGTAATACTCCTGCTTCTTTTAATACTTCCAATACTCTTTCTTTGGTTAACATAATTATCAATTCCTTTCTTTTATTAAAGACCCATCATAAATTCAAATGTCATTTCCTCACTGTCGGGCAAGCCTTCGTGACCGAAATCGGGGTAAATTACATTTTCTTTTTTACAAGTCATTTTATTAAACGCCGCAAACTGTGTTGATGGTGGGCATATAGTATCCATAAGACCCGTAAACATCTTTACGTCAGCCTTAATTCTCGGTGCAAGATACTGCAAATCTATATAACCCAGTTTAGTAAAGATTTCTTCTTCGCGCTCATGGCGAGGGTCAAAGTTTCTTAAAAAAGCTTTTAGCTCTGAATAAGCATTTTCTGCCAAATCCATTTCCCAGACACGTTTATAATCGCATAAAAACGGATATGTCGGTGCAGCACGTTTGATTCTCGGTTCAAGAGCTGCGCAGGCTATGGTAAGAGCACCGCCCTGACTGCCGCCATAAGCACCTACTCGGGTTTCGTCGACCTCGTCCATACCCATAACTATCCCTGCCAGCTGCGCTGTATCAAGAAAAATATTTCTGAACAGTAATTTATCGGGCGTATCATTCAACCCTCTTATAATATGGCCGTTTAAGGTTGTACCCTTAACGCCGCCGACATCTTCGGATTTTCCCGCCTGTCCTCTGGCATCAAGTGCCGCTACCACAAAGCCTGCAGCCGCATAGTGAACATAATACAGCCAATTATGGCTTGCTCCTCCATAGCCGTGAAAATGCACAACAGCAGGACATTTTCCTGTAATATTTTTCGGTTTCAGCAGCTTCGCATAAACCCTTGCGCCGCCTGCGCCTGTAAAATACATATCGTAGCAATCAGCCGCAGGATGCTGAAAATCCGATTTCACAAGCTCAGTATCCGGGTTTACCGATTTCATTTCCGCTATAGCCTTATCCCAATATTCTTCAAAATCTGTCGGTTTCGGGTTTATTCCTTTATATTTTTTCAGCTCCTCAAGGGGCATATCAATAAGTGGCATATTTTTCTCCCCTAATCATTTATTATTACCTGACCTACTATATCATTGACATCTTCAATGTTATATTTTTTCATATAGTCTTCAATGCCCTTCACGGTTTTAACTGCCGCAAACGGGTCTGTAAAGTTATAAGTTCCTACCATTACAGCCGAAGCCCCTGCCAGCATAAATTCTACGGCATCAGCCCCGTTTGTAATGCCGCCCATACCAATGATTGGGATTTTAACGGCATTTGCTACCTGCCAGACCATACGCACCGCAACGGGTTTTACGGCAGGTCCCGAAAGACCACCTATATTATTGTGCAAAATTGGTCTTTTGGTATTAATATCAATTACCATGCCCGTCAAAGTATTAATGAGCGACACTGCATCTGCTCCCTCGCTTTCAGCCGCCCTTGCGGTTTCCGTAATATCGGTTACGTTAGGTGACAGCTTTACAATAAGAGGCTTTTTGCAATATTTTCTTACACTACGTGTAATTTCAGCTACGGTTTTGGGTACTGTTCCGAAAGCAACGCCGCCTTCCTTTACATTGGGGCAGGAAATATTCATCTCAACCATATCCGTATCGCTGTCTGACACAATTTCAGCCATTTTACAATAATCCTCAATAGAGCTTCCTGCAATATTGGCAATAACGCAGGTTCCTGTTTCCTTCAAAAACGGAAGTTCGTGTTCAATATAATACTCAACGCCGGGATTTTGCAAGCCTACGCTGTTGAGAATACCCGATGGGGTTTCTGCAATTCTAGGTGCCGTATTTCCCTGACGGGGCTGAAGGGTAAGTCCTTTTACACTTACACCACCGATTTCCTTCAAGTCATAAAAGGAGGCATATTCTCTGCCAAAGCCGAAGGTTCCCGATGCTGTTATTACGGGATTGTTCAGGGTCACGCCTGCTATTTTCACTTTTAAATTCATAGCCTTACCTCCTAAAATACCACGTCTTTTGAATTAAAGACAGGTCCGTCCTTACAGACATGAGAATGTATCTCCTCGCCGTTTTTCGCCTTGGTTTTACACGCACAAACGAGGCAGGCACCGATACCGCAGCCCATTCTCTCTTCCATAGAGATTTCGCAGTCAATTCCATATTTTTCAGCCAGCTGAGCTACTGCACGGAGCATTGGTTTAGGGCCGCAGGCATATATCATTTCCGAGCCGTTTTCTTTTATGAATTCCTCTGCCGCCTGAACGCTTAATTTCTTTTCCCCAAAGCTACCGTCATCGGTTACGATTGTAAGGTCTGACAGGGCTTCAAAATCCTCTTTAAGTGTTATTCTGTCCTTTGAACGGAATCCCAGAAACACCTTGGGATTTTCAAGGCAGGAAGCTAATTTAAGAAGCGGATATGTACCTATGCCTCCGCCGATTAAGACGGGGTTTTTACATTTTCTCACCGTAAAGCCGTGACCGAGGGGTGCCAGCATATCAATAGCCTTGCCCACTTCATATTTGGATAAAAGCTCGGTTCCCTTACCTTTAACCTCATAAACTATGCGGAGTATCCCGTTTCCCGAATCACATACACTGATGGGTCTTCGAAGGAGTGCATCGCCGCCTTCACACAGAATGTTCACAAACTGCCCTGCTTTAGCCTCGTGGGCATTTTCCCATAAGATTTTCATATCAAATATATTTTCTGCAATTTTCTTATTTTCAAGAACCTTGCCTATCACCGATAAACTCATATTCCCCCAAGCCTTTCTCAGCGAACGCTGTTAATCTCGTCACGCATTCTGATACATTCTTCTCTTGCTGCCGCGGCGAAATCCTTTTCGTCATAACCTTTTTTATAGGCACACATAATTCCTCTTGAGGAATTAACTATAGCACCGAGACCGTCTTTATTGAACGCAGGTACAACGTCCTTTGCACCGCCGCCCTGAGCACCGTAGCCCGGTACGAGGAAGAATACCTGAGGCATAAGCTTTCTCAGCACCTCTGCCTGCTGAGGATAGGTAGCACCTACCACGCAGCCTACGCTGCTGTAGCCGTATTCACCGATTAAATCCTCGCCCCATTTATTAACAAGACCTGCCATTTTTTCATAGATACGGTCACCGTCTGCCATAATATCCTGAAGCTCACCGCTTGAGGGGTTTGAGGTTTTAACGAGAACGAATATGCTTTTGCCGTCCTGTAAATTATCTGTAAAGGGTTTAATTCCGTCTGTGCCGAGATAACCGTTAACGGTTACACTATCAGGAGTAAAGGCACGTACCTTTTCGCCGCAGATATCTGTTTCACCCAGATAAGCATTGGAATACGCCTGCGCTGTTGTTCCGATGTCATTTCTCTTAACATCAAGAATAACATAGAGACCTTTAGATTTTGCATATTTAATAGTTTCATCCATAGCACGCAGACCCTCAAGACCATACATTTCGTAATAAGCCGACTGGGGTTTTACAGCAGGAACTATATCACAAAATCCGTCAATCAAGCCTTTGTTGAATTCCAAAATTGCTTCTGCGGCGCCTTTAAGAGTTTTTCCGTATTGTTCAAAGGCTTTTTCCTTGATAAATTCAGGAATAAAGTCCATTTTAGGGTCAAGACCCGCAACGGAAGGGTTGTTTTTTTCTATAATCTTTTTAATAAGCAAATCCATTTTCAATATCTCCTATACTAATTTTTCATCACATACTACAATCTTACCACCCACTATGGTATGAATAACCTTACCCGTCAGCTTATAGCCGTTGTAGGGGGAATTTTTGGATTTAGAGCTGAATTTTGAAATATCCACCTCGTATTCCTTTTCGGGATCAAAAACAACTATATCCGCAGGACGTTCGGGGTTAAGCACACCCTTACCTAAATTCAAAATATTTGCAGGGTTCACCGACATTTTTTCAATAAGTGTCTTAACATCAATATGTCCCGGCTTCACCAGATAGGTCATGCCAAGCGAAAAAGCCGTTTCAAAGCCGACTATACCGTTTGCCGCGTGGTCAAATTCAACATTCTTTTCATCTTCGTGGTGCGGTGCGTGGTCTGTTGCTATGGCATCTATTGTGCCGTCCTTGATACCTTCGATAATGGCATCTACATCCTCTCTTGTGCGAAGAGGCGGGTTCATTTTTGCATAAGTATTAAAGCCTCTTACCGCTTCCTCCGTCAGAGAAAAATAATGAGGACAGGTTTCACAGGTCACATTGATACCCTTTTTTTTGGCATTACGCATAAGCTCTACCGAGCCTTTGGTGCTTATATGACAGATATGCACGTGTGCACCTGTTTCACCGGCCAAGAGGATTTCTCTTGCTACCATAAGCTCCTCAGAAGAATTTGGAATACCGCGAAGTCCCATATAAGTCGACCAATAGCCTTCGTTCATAACGCCGCCGTCTACCAGGCTTTTATCCTCACAATGAGACAGCACAAGGGTATCAAACATAGACGCATAGGTCATAGCCTTGCGCATAAGACCCGCATTTTCTACGGGTTTTCCGTCATCTGAAATGCCGACAACTCCGGCAAACTTCAGTTCGCCGATTTCAGCCAGTTCTTTACCTTCAAGTCCTTTTGTAATAGCACCGATGGGATAAACATTGACACTTCCCTGCTCAGCAGCCTTTGTCCTAATATAGGTAACTACAGCCTCGTTGTCAATTACAGGATTTGTGTTTGGCATGCAAGCTACAGAAGTAAATCCGCCCATTGCGGCACTTCTCGTTCCGGTTGCAATATCCTCCTTGTATTCAAATCCGGGGTCGCGGAGATGACAATGTATGTCCACAAAACCGGGAGATACTATAAGTCCTGTGGCATCTATCACATCATAATCACCTACCTGAGTTTCTTCGCCCATATCCCAGATTACTCCGTCACGGATATATATATCCATAATTTCATCTATATTGTTACGAGGGTCAATTACCCTGCCGTTTTTAATCAGTATTTTCATCCTTACCGCCCTTTCTTCCAAATATATAAAGCAGCGCCATTCTCACCGCTACGCCGTTTGTTACCTGTTCATCTATAACACTTCTTTCATGGTCATAAACGCCGCTGGTTATTTCAATGCCGCGGTTTACGGGTCCCGGGTGCATAATCAGAGCATCAGGCTTTGCATAGGTTAATCTGCCTTCGTTGATACCGAAAAATCTTGAATATTCTCTTGCTGTCGGGAAAAGACCACTTTTCTGTCTTTCAAGCTGAATACGCAGATTTATAATTACATCAGCATCCATAATCGCTTCCTGAACGCTTGGAAATACCTCTACTCCCAGTCGTTCCAAATCCTTCGGAAGGAGGGTTGATGGACCCCCTACGCATACCTTTGCACCCATTTTCGTAAATCCGTAAATATTACTTCTTGCCACACGCGAATGAAGAATATCACCTGCTATCGCAACCTTAAGCCCTTCAATCTTGCCCTTCTTTTCCATTACGGTGAACATATCAAGAAGTGCCTGGGTTGGATGCTCGTTCATACCGTCACCCGCATTTATTACAGAGGCTTTTACATTTTTAGCCAGAAGATGAGGTGCTCCCGAACAGCTGTGACGGACTACAATTACATCTGCCGCCATAACATCAAGAGTGCGAGCCGTATCAATCAGGTTTTCGCCCTTTGCCACGCTACTGCCCGATGCGGTAATATTAGCTGTATCGGCACTTAAATATTTACCCGCCAGCTCAAAGGACATTCTTGTTCTTGTACTGTTCTCATAAAATAGAGTTATTACGGATTTTCCCCGCAGATGCGGAACCTTTTTATTATTCTGACTTAAAATATGTTTCATATTCCCTGCAGTTTCAAGGATGAATTCTATCTCCTCACGGCTGACATCCTTAAGTCCCAGCAAATCCTTTTTATTATCCAGCATTGTTCTTCACTCCAATCACAACTTTTTCCGCACCGTCAATTTCCGTTACATTCACACCTATGACTTCATCACAGGAGGTAGGTGCATTTTTTCCTACATAATCTGCTCTTATGGGTAGTTCTCTGTGACCTCTGTCCACAAGAATGGCAAGCTGGATGCAATCAGGTCTGCCAATCTCCATAAGTGCATCTATTGCAGCCCTTATGGTACGACCTGTGTGAAGGACATCATCAACAAGCACTATTTTACTTTCATCTACAGAAAATTCGATTTCACTTCCGCTGAAGGTAGGATGTGCATCAAGCATACTTAAATCGTCACGGTAGAAGGTAATATCGAGAGTTCCCGTCTGAATTGGTTTGCCTTCAATTTCCGCAATCTTGGCGGCTATTCTGTCCGCTAAAATTACTCCTCGGCGTTTAATTCCCACAAGATAAAGATTTTCAGTTCCCTTGTTTTTTTCTACAATTTCAAAAGCCATTCTTGTTAAAGCTCTGTCCATGGCATCGCCGTCCATCAAGACATATTTCTGTATTAATTCAGCCATTTTACATACTCCCTTCAAAATAACAAAAAGCCACCTATTCACTGATAAGCGGCAAAACCTTCGGGACTACTCCCTTTAAAATCCTTTGCAAATCATCTTATCAGCATCCCGTACTAATTTAAAGATAACTTAAGCATTATTTTATTCTTATCTTATATTTTACCACATTTTTATTCATTTGTCTACTGTTATTTCAATTTTTTTAACGAAAAATCTCTTTAATTTTTGTACAAATCATCATAAAAGAATGAATTTGGTAATAAAGTATCCTTCAAAAGCGTATGATTTACGGAAGGGAGGATAAATATGGCATATTCAGTCAGAGAGCTGCTTGCCCGTTTAATAGAATGTGAAGCAGGTGGCGAAGGCGATACGGGAATGAAAGCTGTTGCTAATGTGGTTATGAACCGTGTCCACGTAGCATACGGAGAATATCAACGGGTAAACCAAGGCGATTTGCGTAAAGTAATCTTTCAACCGGGTCAGTTTGACTGTGCCCGCGAGGTTATAGGTGGTGTGTATAATCCGCAAAATATATATAATATGAACCCCACTCAGGTTCACTACGACATTGCCGATTGGGCTCTCGCCGGCAACAGTCTCCCGGGCCTTGGGCAAGCACTTTGGTATTTTAATCCCTTTTCCCCAAATTGCCGCAATAATTTTCCTTCCCGCGTAGGCGTTTTTGTCGCCCGTATCGGGAAGCATTGTTTTTACAATCCGACAATATATTATGCGGAAACCTAAGTTTTATGAGAGGAGCTTTTTTATGCAAAACTTTTACGGAAAACCTATTAAAATTGCACAAAATGACGAAATTAACACAAACACAGGCATTGAGCTTTCGGAAAACGAATCCTACAGAGGGTCACTCCAGCAAATCCTTGCCGATAATATCGGCGATTATGTTGTAGTTGAATTTTTAATCGGAACGCAAAATATGACCACCAGACAGGGGATTTTATATTCCGTAGGGGTCAGCTACATAATTCTGTACGACGACCAAAGCGGTCTTTACACCGTCTGCGACCTTTATTCAATTAAATTCGTAACCTTCTATCCCGAAGGAACAAGACCTCAGAGAAATAACGGAAATCCCGTAATGAACAGTATGAATAATATGAGAAGATAATTTGTTTTTTACTTTCCATATATGATAAAGCACCGCTGTTTTAAGCTGAAAATAGTTATAAAAAATGATGATACCTCACACAGTATCATCATTTTTTATATTTAACATTACAATAGCTCCAAGCACCATTATAATGCCTGCAGCCTGTGTGATGCTCAACGCCTCGCCAAAGTAAAAAACGCCTACTATGGTTGCCACTACAGGTTCTGCTGTGGCTATGATTGCCGCCTTGCCCGGTTCTGTCAGGGTAAGGGCTTTTGTGTAGAGCAAATACGGCACAAAGCACGTAAAAACGCCTAATGCCGTTATCAAAGGAACATTCACTATTGCCATTGATACTGTGGCTTTGTTTATGAAAAAACCCGTCGCTATGGTCGCAAAGATAAAGGTGTATGCGGTAACTGTTTCGGAGGAATATTTTTCAACTCCGTACCTGCCGAATATGCTGTAGAGGGCATAACCGATACCCGAACCGAGACCACAAAGAATTCCCAAAAGGGTGACCTTATAGTCTCCTGCCGAAATTCCTGCCGTAAGTACACAACCGAAAAATGTAAGAATTACTGCCAGAAGCTTTTTCTTTGTGAGTTTTTCTTTAAACAGCACCCATGAAAAAGTCATTACAAAAATCGGAGAGGTATAGAGAAGTATCGCCGCTATTGATACGGTTGTCAGCTTCATTGCCGTAAAATAACAAAAACTGAAAAATACAAAGCTGACGATGCCGCTTCCCGCGAATATCCATAAATCACGAAAACGTATTTTAAATTTCGTTCTGTCTTTAAAGAAAAGATATATACACATTAATACAGCTGTAACTGCCGAACGCCAGAAAACGATATCCATAGCAGAAAATCCGATTTCCTGCATACTGCTGACAAAAAGACTGATTATTCCCCAAAGGGTTGCCGCTGTAATTATGTAAGGATATGCTGATTTTTTCATATAAACTTCAAAATCTCCTCAGGCTTTTCTATAATAACATCAGCGAGCTTCAAATCAGTTGCATCACGAAATCCCCACAGCACTCCTATTGTAAAAAGTCCCGCTCCCTTACCTGTTTTCATATCTGTTGCGGTATCGCCGACGTAAAGGCATTCGTCCTTTTCTATCTCCATAAGCTTTAATACCTCGCACAGCGGCGCGGGGTCCGGCTTTTTGGGAACACCTTCCCGATTGCCGAAGCATACGTCAAAATAACCCTCGCCAAAGAGTTCGTTTATGACTTTAACGGTAGTCTGATGAGGTTTATTGGAAAGAACAGCTATTTTTATTCCTTTCTCTTTAAGGGTTGCTATTGTTTCTCTCATTCCCTCGTAAACATAGGTCAAATACATAAAATCATTGTCGTAGGTAGTGTTATAATATTCCAGCACCTTTTTAAAGGTATCCTCGTCCCGGCATTTTACCTCAGCCATCATACGGCGTACAAGAACATCTGCACCATCGCCCAGAAACAGCTTGTATTTTTCCGTTTCAACCGATGGGAGTCCGTATTTATTCAAAGCATTGTTGGCAAAATATGAAATTGTATTTATAGTATTGGAAATAGTGCCGTCCAAATCAAATACACAACCTTTAACCTTCATAAGCATAATTCCTTTCATAAAACAAGGTCTGAAAATCGCCTTTTCAGACCTTGCATAAATTAATCTAAATCGTTTTTAATAATATCCTCGTAGGTTTCGCGTTTAATGATAAGCTTATCCTCACCGCCCGATACCATTACTACCGGCGGACGGGGTATTCTGTTATAATTACTTGCCATGGAATAATTATAGGCACCTGTTGCCTGCACCGCTATAATATCCCCTACCGAAAGCTTTGGCATTTCTATATCACGAATCAAAATATCTCCGGATTCACAGCATTTTCCCGCCAGAGTAATTTTTTTATCTGCTGAGGCATCAGGCTTTGATGCAAGAACAGCATCATATTTTGATTCATACATTATATATCTTGGATTATCCGCCATGCCGCCGTCTACGGATACGTAGGTACGAATGCCCGGTATATCCTTGATTGCACCGATTTTATAAAGGGTAATGCCTGCCGATGCTACGATGGAACGTCCCGGTTCCATCATAATCTGTGGAAGTGCAACGCCTCTTTCCTCAGCAACTGCCTTTACAACCTTCGACACCGCTTCGATATAACGGTCGTAGTCTATGGGGTCATCAGCTTCTGTATATTTGATACCATAGCCTCCGCCTAAATCAAGCTTTTCGGTTTTGATGCCAACCTCGCTTAAATCGGCAATAAAATTCATCATAACCCTTGCCGCCTCCTCAAAAGGAGCAAGGTCGAAAATCTGAGAACCTATATGGCAATGAACACCTACAACCTTTAAGCTTTTAAGGGTAGCCGCCTTTTTATAGGCTTCCATTGCTTCTCCTGTTTCAAGTGCTACACCGAATTTTGAATCTATCTGACCCGTCATTACAAAATCGTGAGTGTGGGCGTCAATTCCGGGTTTTATGCGAAACATAATATCAACGGTTTTGCCTGCCTGAGCCGCAATTTCGTTTAAAAGCTCGATTTCATAGATATTATCAGCTATAACGGTTCCCACGCCTAAATCCACCGCCAGCTTAAGTTCTTCCGGAGTCTTGTTGTTGCCGTGGAAATACACCCTTTCCATGGGGAAACCCGCCTTGTGGGCAGTATAAAGCTCACCGCCCGATACCACGTCCAGACCAAGTCCTTCCTCTGCCGCTATTTTGCACATATACTTACAGGAAAAAGCTTTGCCTGCATATAATACAAGACCGTTGCCACCGTAATATTTGTCCATTGCATTTTTATAAATTCTGCAATTTTTTCTTATTAAATCCTCGTTCATCACATAAAGAGGGGTTCCGTACTTTTCGGCAAGGGTAACAGCATCTGCTCCGCCGATAGTAAGCCTGCCCGCCTCATTTATGCCGAGACCGTCTGATAAAAACATCTTATTCACCTTTTATTTAAAATATTTTACGCCGCTTTCAAATATGGGCTGATATTTGTTACCGGGTACATTTTTATAAAGATTTTCACCGCTACGTTCGCTGTGACCCATTTTACCGAGAACTCTGCCGTCAGGGCTTGTAATACCCTCAACCGCACAAAGTGAGCCGTTGGGATTATAGCGAATGTCATAGGTCGCCGCACCGTCTGCATCCACGTATCTTGTGGCAATCTGACCGTTTGCGACAAGCTGTTTATACAGCTCCGTGTCACATACGAATTTACCTTCACCGTGCGATATTGCTATGGTATGAATGTCACCTACGCTACAGTTTGCCATCCAGGGCGATTTTACGGAAGCAACCTTTGTATTTACGAGACACGAAACATGTCTGCCTATGTCATTATAGGTAAGGGTAGGACAGCTGTCATCCATATCTCTGATTTCGCCGTAGGGTACAAGTCCAAGCTTTATAAGTGCCTGGAAGCCGTTACAAATACCCAGCATCAGACCGTCACGATTTTTCAGCAAATCATTTACCGCCTCTTTAACGAATGGATTACGAAAAGCCGCCGCAATAAATTTACCTGAACCCTCCGGCTCGTCACCACCGGAAAATCCTCCCGGTATCATAACTATCTGAGATTTTGCAATCTGCTGTGCCATATATGAAAGTGAATTTTCAATATCACTGCCGCTTAGGTTTCGGAGTACAAATATTTCAGGGTCAGCTCCTGCTCTTTCAAAGGCTTTTGCGGAATCATATTCGCAGTTTGTACCCGGGAATACAGGGATAAACACCTTAGGTCTTGCGATACCCTGAGGTTTAATCTCAACACGTTTTGTATAAACGCTGTCATCAGGTTCTGCGAATTCCTTATTAACCTTTGTTGCAAATACGCCTTCAAGAGGCTGTGACCAAAGCTCAATGAGCTTATCAAGGCTGTAGCTCTCGCCGTCTAATTGAATTGTTTTTTCGTTTGTGGTATAACCCAATAAAACTCCTTCGTTTACATTTCCCGGAACCTCCAGAATGAAGCTGCCGTAGTCGGGAGCAAACAAATCGCCCGTATATTCAAGCTTAAAGCCTATTTTGTTACCAAAGCACATTTTTGCTACCGCAGGAGCAATACCGCCGCCCTTGACCGTCATAGCCGAAAGAACCATATTTTCGCTGATGAGCTTTTCAACAGTAGCATAGTTTTTCTTCAAATCCTCATAGTCTATAGTAAAATCATCATTGATTTTTGTTTTAATATATATTACCTTGCTGTCAGCTTTCTTAAATTCGTTGGAAACCGTACGCGAAGCATCGGTACAAGCTACCGCAAAGGAAGCAAGCGTAGGAGGTACGTCCAGCTCCTCGAAGCTACCCGACATACTGTCTTTACCGCCGATGGAGGCAATTCCAAGATTAAGCTGAGCATCATAAGCGCCGAGAAGAGCCGCAAGAGGCTTGCCCCAACGCTCCGGAATATCGTAAAGTCTTTCAAAATATTCCTGGAAGGTCAGATAACAGTCGGATAATCTGCCGCCTGCCGCAATGATTTTGCTTACGGATTCAACCACGGCGTACATACTGCCGTGGTATGGGCTCCATTTAAGCAAATCAGGATTAAGACCGTAGCTCATCAGACTTACCGTACTGCTGTCACCTTTTTCCGTAGACAATTTAGCCGCCATTACATCAGAAGGAGTAAGCTGATATTTACCACCAAAGGGCATAAATACCGTACCTGCACCGATAGTGGAGTCAAAACGCTCTGAAAGACCCTTTTTACTACATTCGTTAAGACTTGTAAGAGACTCTTTCAAATCCTTGATTTTATTTTCATAAGTTCCGATAACTCCTGTTACGGTAATTTCCGCATCCTTAGGAGCACCGTTGGAATTTAAAAATTCTCTTGCTATATTTACTATGGTTGTACCTCTCCAGGTCATTACCAGACGTGGGTCAGCCGTAACCTTCGCCACGATGGTTGCTTCTAAGTTTTCGATATTTGCATGTTCGATAAACCTTTCAGCATCCTCTGCCGCTACCACTACAGCCATTCTTTCCTGAGATTCGGAAATGGCAAGCTCTGTACCGTCAAGACCCTCGTATTTTTTTGGTACGCTGTCAAGGTTAATAAACAGACCGTCTGCAAGCTCGCCGATAGCAACGCTTACGCCGCCTGCACCAAAGTCATTACAGCGTTTTATCATATTTGTTACTGTGCTGTTTCTGAAAAGTCTCTGGATTTTTCTTTCCTGAGGAGGATTACCCTTTTGCACCTCAGCACCGCAGGTTTCAAGAGAAGCCTCTGTATGAGCCTTAGATGAGCCTGTAGCACCGCCGCAACCGTCACGACCTGTTCTGCCGCCTAAAAGAATTACCAAATCGCCGTCAGCAGGAGTTTCTCTGCGAACATAGCTCTTGGGGCACGCACCGATAACAGCACCGATTTCCATTCGCTTTGCCACATAACCCTCGTGATATACTTCGTCTACAAGACCCGTTGCAAGACCTATCTGATTGCCGTATGAGCTGTAACCGCTTGCCGCACCCGTAGTAATCTTTCTCTGAGGAAGCTTACCGGGAATTGTATCAGCAACCTTTATTCTGGGGTCGCCGCTACCTGTTACACGCATTGCCTGGTATACATAAGAACGTCCTGAAAGGGGGTCACGGATAGCACCGCCGAGGCAGGTTGCCGCACCGCCGAAGGGTTCGATTTCAGTAGGATGGTTATGGGTTTCGTTTTTAAACATAACGAGCCATTTTTCAGTTTTGCCGTTGATTTTAGCATCAACCTCTATACTACAGGCATTGTTTTCTTCACTTTCGTCAAGACCTTTGAGCTTACCCTGTTTTTTAAGGAGTCTCATAGCCATGGTTGCAACGTCCATCAGACAAATATCTTTGTGACGGTCGCCGTAAACCTCGCGACGTGAGGCAAGATAGCTTTCCCAAGCTTTTTTGATTTCGTCCGATGCAGTACCGTCATTAATCTTAACATTGTTAAGACGTGTTGAAAATGTAGTATGACGGCAATGGTCAGACCAATATGTATCTATCATTCTGATTTCTGTCATGGTGGGATTGCGTTTTTCTGTATTTTTAAAATATTCGCGAAGGAAAATTATGTCGTTGGTGTCCATAGCAAGACCCAGCTCACGACGTTTAGCCTCCAGGTCAGCCTCGCTGCAGGTAATAAACCCGTCAAGAACTGCAACATCTTCGGGAACAGTAATAATCTCGTCAAGATTTTCAGGTTTCTCAAGAACTGCCTCTCTCGCCTCTACAGGGTTGATAAGGTAACTGCGGATACGGTCAAAGGTAGCATCGTCAATATCGCCTTCACATACCATTACCTTAGCAGTTTTTACCTTGGGCATATCACCGCAGGTAAGTATCTGAATACATTGCATAGCCGAATCGGCCCGCTGGTCATACTGACCGGGAAGATATTCCATAGCAAAAACTCTGCCGTTTACTTCAGGCATTTTTTCATCATAGCAATTATCTACCATAGGCTCGGAAAATACTATATTTTTCGCTTGTGCATATTGCTCGTCTGTCAGACCCTCAACATCATATCTGCAAAAAAGTCTGATACCCGTAATGCCGCTGAGACCCAGATTGTTTTTAAGGTCGCTGTAAATACCCGATGCTTCAACCGCATAGCCTTGTTTTTTTTCTACAAAAATTCTTCTTACCATTTTCTTGAGTAGCCTTTCTGCCCACAGATTTATTATGCACCTTATCGTGGGCGAATAAGGTTTTATTTATGAAAGCATTATGCTCCCGAAAAAAGTCAAAATTTCTCCATACATATTATATCAATAAAAGCTTCCGTTGTAAATATGTAAAATTAACAAAATTTTATTTAATATGATATTCCAGTTGCTGGGAAATAAATAGTTTAGCACAAAGATATGCCTCTCTTACGAAAATTTCATCAATTTTAAATTTAAACATATCCTTTATATCGCACTCGCAGACATATCTCATAAAATGCACAGTATCCGCTGATTTGAATTTTATGTGAGGGTCTGCCGGGTTTATACAATTTTCGCAAAGCACTCCGCCGTTTTTAACAGAAAACGCCGCAAAGCCGTCATTTTCTTCCCCACAGCCTGTGCAGGTTGACAGCTCCGGCATAAAACCGATTTCCGACAAAATTTTAATGTACAGCACCGTTAAAGCCTCTTTACTGTCCTTATTAAGCTTTGCCAAAGCATAGAGGCAGTTCAGACAAATCCTGAGCACCTGCGGTTCGGGCACACTCTCACGGCATACGAAATTCGCAAAGCTCAGCATCTCCGCCGCCGCTTCCATTGCTTCAAGGGATTTTGAAATATCGAAAAAGGTTTCGATGGGGCTTATTTCCGATAAAGAATAAACCTCTCCCCTTTTGTTTAAAATAAATTCGCTGTAGCACATATTCCCCATAGCGGCAGCACCGCGTTTAACGCTTGCGGCTCCCTTTGCCGCTACGGAGATTTTACCCTTTTCTTCAGTTAAAACCGTCAGCATTTTGGCTCCTTCACCATATCTTGCACTGTGAAGCACCAGACCCTTTGTCTTTATCATATTCACCGGCTGTCTCCTTTTCCTTTGAAAGCTCACTGAAAAGCATATAGTCACCTATATTTCCGCTTTTGCAAAACATATCCCAAACTAAATCTCTTGTATCCAAAATATCGCCTCCGATAATTAAATTCTGTATTTAGTTTGGTCATATTTTTGTTTTTTATTTTTGAAATTTATGGCGTAAGAACCAACCTCTGCCGATGCCATACCTATTATCATCAGCACAATTCCGCAAAGCTTCAAGAGTCCGATTGTCTCTGTCGCACCCGTTGCATCGGGTATAAAGGAACTGAAAATCGTTGCAAACATAGGCTCTGCCATAATAATCAAAGAGGCGTGTACCGGATCGGTAAATTTCTGAACATACACGTGACCGCTGTAGCACATAGCAGTACAGATAAGGCTTGTAATCAGAAGTACCGCTGTCAGAACAGGACTGAATTCTATCGGCTGATACTCGAACATTGCCCAGGCACTTATGTAGAAAAACGCCGCCGACAGCAGAATTACAACGCTGGTTGCGATGGATTTTTCCGTTTTTACATATTTTTCTATAAAAACATAGTAAACACCGAAAATAAGTGCCGATATAAGGGTAATCACATCCCCTATATTTATAGCATCAAGCCCACCCTCACCGCAGGTTAAAAGATAGAGTCCCGCTGTTGCGAAAATTACACCGATTATAGCTGATTTGTGGGTTTTTTTCTTTAAAAAAAGGTAGGAAAAAAACGGTACCGATACCACGCTGAGACCCGTTATAAAAGCCGAGTTGGTTGAGGTGGTATACTGCAAGCCCCATACCTGGGCACTATTGGATGCAAAAAGCAAAAACCCAAGCAATATGCCTGCTGAAATGCTGCTCCTGTCAAGGCGTTTCAGGTGACCTCTGAATATCATCGCCACTACCAGCCCGCCTATTCCGAACCGTATTCCGAGTAGCTGGAAGGTTCCTATGTCGTTTATGATATATTTCATCAGTGGGAAGGAAAGTCCCCACATTGATGCTATTATAAGCAGAAAAAAATCCGCTTGAAATTTCGATAGTTTCATATATTCCCCTCCTCAGGCATAATAACGCAGAGGGATGCTTTTTTCGTATCAAACAGCTTTAGTGTACGATTTATGCTTTCCTCGCTTATGTCGTCTATCCTCTTTAAGGTTTCATCATCCGAAATAATCTCTCCGTGTAACAGAAGCTGTTTCCCGCAGGACGACATCCTGTTTCCTGTGGTTTCGCTTGCAAGAGCGCAGCTACCGCGAAGCTGATTTTTTGTTCTTATAAATTCCGTTTCACTTATACCCTTTGCCGCCAGAAGGTCAATTTCTTCAAGAATTAAATTTTTCACCAACTCGTAATTATCTGCCGCACAGCCTGCATATACGGTTATATACCCGGCATGAGCATATACGTTGGGGCAGGCATATACGGAATAAGCCAGACCTTTTTCTTCACGAATTGACTGGAACAATCTCGAACTCATACTACCGCCTAAAATGTTTGATAAAAGCAGCATCGCGTACATATCTCCGTGAAAATGGTCAAGCCCCTCAAAGGCAAAGACTAAATTAGCCTGCTCCACCGCCTTGCGTTTAATCAAGGTATCAACCTTAAAAGGCGGTATTTTATGAGAAAATTCCTGCCCGCCTTCTTTAATTTTGCCAAAATATATTTCACAAAGCTCCTCAAGCTGATGTTCATCATAATTACCCGCAACGGCAATTACCATATTATCTCCTCTGTATCTTTTATCCATGTATTCAACAATTTGAGGTTTCGCAAAAGAGCTTACGGATTTATGACTTCCTAAAATATTTTGCCCGAAGGGATGACCGGGATAGCAAATATCGCTGATAAGGTCGTGAGCCAGTTCCTCGGGATTATCCTCATACATATCTATTTCCTCTTTAACCACAAGCTTTTCCGTTTTAATATCCTTGCCGGCAAAAAGTGAATTAAGAAGCATATCCGACAAAAGCGACAGAGAAAGCTCCAAATCCTTTTCAAGAGTTTTTGTATAATAACAGGTGCAATCCCTTGCCGTAAAGGCATTAAGCTGTCCGCCTGCGAAATCCATTTCCTCTGCCAGAGCCTTTGCACTGCGATTTTTCGTACCCTTGAACATCATATGTTCAATAAAATGCGAAATTCCGTGATATTCGGGTTCTTCATAAAAAGAGCCTGCCGCCACCCAAACGCCTACGGAAACACTCTTCACATAAGGCATTTTCTCACAAACCAAACGAATTCCGTTTGATAGCTTTTTTATATTTAACATATTAAAAATAATGTCCCCTTTCGACAAAAAAACATACACATATATTTTATAATAAACCGTATATTTTGTCAATAGCTTTTAAACAAAAAACCTGCCGCCTTGTAAAAAGCGGCAGGGTCTTCGGTTTATTCTTCTTCAGGCATATCCCAGTTATGATACACGTTTTGAACGTCATCATCATCTTCAAGCATTTCAAGAAGCTTATTCATAAATTTAATATCATCCTCTTCAGTGAGAGTTATATAATTCTGCGGTATCATAGTAACCTCCGCAGATTCAGGGGTATATCCCTTATTTTCAAGAGCCTCACAAACTGCCGAAAAAGCTTCGGGAGCAGTTATGATTTCATAAAAATCTTCTTCGGGAGAGAAGTCCTCTGCGCCTGCATCCAAGGCATCCATCATAAGCTCTTCTTCGTCCTCCACCATTTCTGCATCAATGGCAATTACGCCTTTTTTGTCAAACATCCACGACACACAGCCCGATGCTCCAAGATTACCTCCGAATTTATCGAAAAAGTGTTTCATATCGCCGCCTGTACGGTTTCTGTTATCCGTAAGTGCTTCAACTATTACGGCAACACCACGGGGTCCGTAGCCTTCATATACTATATCCTCATAGTTATCGGCTCCGCCCTCACCTGCTGCTTTTTTAATACAACGGTTAATATTATCGTTGGGCATATTTACGGAACGGGCTTTACTGATTACGTCTTTAAGCTTATAGTTAGACGCAGGATCGGGACCGCCCTGTTTTACTATAACCGAGATTTCTCTACCGATTTTAGTAAATATTTTCGCTTTTTGCGCATCGGTTTTTTCCTTTTTGTGTTTAATATTTGACCATTTTGAATGACCTGACATACCTGATTACTCCTTATTTTATATTTCTTCTATAGTGATTAATTTAAAGCCTTCCTTGTTCATAAGTGCTGTTGCACCGTCTAAATCCTCGGGTTTAATGATAACTACCGCAGGGTTTCCGCCCTTTCTTGAAGCAAAAGCGTAGATGTATTCAACCGATACCTCTGCCTCTTTCATTGTATTCACAATATTATAAAGTGCACCTACTTCATCGTCCATTGCAACAGCAAGAACATTGGTAATAGCTACCGTAAATCCACCGCTTACAAGAGAAGTCTGCGCCTTTTCAGGCTGGTCTACAATAAGTCTTATGATACCATACGCTGTGGTATCAGCTACATGGAGGGCATAAATATTTATACCTCCGTCTCTTAAAGTTTCAAGAACACTTGAGAGTCTGCCTTTTCTGTTTTCTACAAATACCGAAATTTGTTTTAACATAAATTTTTACCTTCTTTCTTATATTTTTCTCTTATCAACAACTCGTTTTGCTTTTCCTTCACTTCTCGGAATCGAACCGGGTTCTACCAGCTTCACAACTGCGGATATTCCAAGGACAGATTCTATACGCTGTCTGAGTCCTCTTTGCAGGTTTTCAATTTTTTTGATTTCATCAGAGAAAATATCTGCCGTAACTTCAATATGTATCTCCATAGAATCCTGATTGTTCTGACGGTCAACATATATCATATAATGGGGTTCAACCTCGCTGAATTCCAGAATTACCGATTCAATCTGTGACGGGAATACGTTTACACCTCTTATTATAAGCATATCATCACTTCTGCCTGTAACCTTTTCCATTCTCGGCATAATTCTTCCGCATTCACATCTGTCTGTGTGAAGTATGGTCAAATCCTTTGTACGATACCTGATGAGCGGCATTGCTTCCTTTGTTACGCAGGTGAAAACCAACTCACCTTCCGCGCCCTCAGGCAGTACCTCTCCTGTTTCAGGATCGATGATTTCAGGAATAAAATTATCAGCCTGAATATGAAGATGGTTCTGTTTATCGCAGTTCATTGATACACCGGGACCTGCTGTTTCGCTGAGTCCGTATATATCGTAAGCTTTTATGCCTAATCTTTCCTCTATCTCGCGGCGCATACTTTCAGTCCACGGTTCTGCGCCAAAGATACCTACTCTGAGAGATAAATCATCCTTTGACATACCCATTTCTTTAAGCGCATCAGCAATATAAAGGGCATAAGACGGTGTACAGCAAATTACGGTTGCGCCGAAATCTTTTAAAAGTGTTATCTGTCTTGCTGTATTACCTGTGGAAGCAGGCACTACAGTAGCACCGATTTTCTCTGCACCGTTATGAAGGCCGAGACCACCTGTAAACAGACCGTAGCCATAGGAAACGTGAATAATATCCTTGTTTGTAACTCCCGCGCTTGTAAGACAGCGGGCAACGCTTTCCGCCCACATTTCAAGGTCATTATCCGTATATCCCACAACGGTTTGTTTACCTGTTGTTCCGCTGGAGGCGTGTATTCTTGTTACCTGTTCAAGAGGAAGTGCAAAGGTACCAAAAGGATAATTATCACGCAAATCCGTTTTATAGGTAAACGGAAGCTTATATAAATCATCTACTGATTTAATATCCTCAGGTTTAACACCCGCATCATCCATTTTCTTTCTGTAATAGGGTGTGTTTTCATACATTCTCTTTACTGTGGAAACAAGCCTTTCGCTTTGCAGACGTTTCAGTTCATCAATATCCATACATTCCACTTTTTCGTTCCAATACATTTTTATCACTCCGTTCTTCCTCGGTTAAGAACAATTTTCAGTTTTGTATAACCGAAGCTTAATAATATATCATACAGTACAAAAAACAAATTTGCACCGACAATTAACCACACTATTGGAATTTTGAGAATTAAATTTCCAATCACAAATTTCAAAATTCCAAGACAACCTGAAAAGGCTAAATTAAAAAATATAATTTTCAACAGCCATTCCACCGCTATGTTTTTTCCATTTTCTCCAAATGCTTTTATTATCGGGTACAGCCCAAAAATCAAAGTATATGCCGCCGCTATGGTTTTATCGGCAACAAGCAGCCACGAAAGACCTGCTGTCACCACATAGGACATAAAAGCATATTTTTTTCCACCTCTGTCCACAAGCATCATTATAACCAGCGAACATACAAAATATATTGCAACAGTTCCTGTTTTCACTATAGCCCCCAAATATAACAGCACCACACCTATTGCCGCACAGATTGCCGCCATGCCAAGTGATTTCGCATTCATATTTCCACCTCAAACATCTAACACTTCATGGGATTTTGCTACAATTTCATCTATTAATTCTTTGCTGAAAATCTCAGCTTCTCTCTTTGAAATATATATTAAATATTCAATATTTCCTTCAGGGCCTTTTATAGGTGAAAAGGAGAGCCTTTCGGGATAAAGCCCTGTTTCAATACAAAAATCATAGACCTTTTCAATTACCTGTTTATGAACGGCAATATCACGAACCACACCTTTTTTACCTACATTATCTCTTCCCGCTTCAAACTGCGGTTTAATAAGGCACATCATATATCCGTCTTCCTCAATAAAATCCTTAATAACAGGCAAAATCAAAGTCAACGAAATAAAAGATACGTCAACGGATGCAAAGCCTGCTTTTTCAGAAACTTCTTTTTCCGTTATGTATCGCACATTGGTACGTTCTAAATTAACAACCCTTTCATCGCATCTCAGCTTCCACGCCAGCTGACCGTAGCCAACATCAATGGCATACACCTTAACAGCTCCGTTTTGCAGCATACAATCGGTAAAACCTCCCGTAGATGCACCTATATCTATACATATTTTGTCCCGCAAATTTATATTAAATTCTTTTACGGCTTTTTCAAGCTTAAGACCGCCACGACTGACATATTCTAATTTTTTGCCTCTTATCTCTACCTTGTCGTCCTCTTTTATCATAGCTCCCGCTTTGTCAATTTTTTCGTTATTGACAAAAACCGTTCCCGCCATAATATAAGCCTTTGCCTTTTCCCTTGACGGTGCAAGACCCTGTTCGGTCATATAAACATCCAATCTGATTTTAGCCATTAATCTTCTCCTTAATCTTCACCGCAATTTTTTCAGGTGTAAGACCGTATTTATCGAAAATCTCATCTGTTTTGCCCTGGGCTACAGGCTCGTTTTTCAGCCCGAAGCAATAAACATTTTCAGCCACCCTCATAACCGCCGCCGAAAGACCGCCTTCATTTATGTTATCCTCTATAGTGAAAACATATTTCTTCATATTATCTGAAATCAGCTTTTCATCAAGAGGTTTTACAAAACGCGCATCTATTACGGTTACGTTTATATTATCATTTTTAAGGATTTCCGCCGCCATAACAGCCACCGCCGTCATTCTGCCTGCAGCAACTATAAGGGCATCGTCACCACTTATAAGCACCTCGCCTTTTCCGTATTTAAAAGGAGTTTTATGAGAAATTGTCATCTGCTCACCGCCACGGGGGTATCTTACAGCAACAGGACCGTCCATCTCTGATACGGCAAAGCTCATCGCCCCTTCAAGCTCCTTAAAGGTTGATGGTGCAATAACCGTCATACCGGGTATCTGCGTTAAATAGGACAAGTCATAAACACCCTGATGGGTTTCACCGTCCTCACCTACTACCCCTGCACGGTCTACAGCTAAAACCACGTGCAATTTCTGCAGGGCTACGTCGTGAATCAACTGGTCATAGCCACGCTGGAGAAAGCTGGAATATACGGCAAATATCGGAATATATCCCGAAATTGCCATCCCTGCCGCCATAGTGACTGCGTGCTGTTCGGCTATTCCCACATCAAAAAATCTTTTAGGGAATTTTTCGGCAAATTCTTCAAGACCCGTACCCGATGGCATTGCCGCAGTAATTGCCACTATTTTTTCGTTTTTCTCCGCAAGAGTGCAAATAGTTTTACCGAACACAGCCGAATAATCGGTTTGTTTTTCGGGGAAATTGCCTGTTTCTATTTCAAATTTACCAACACCGTGAAAGCTTTGCGGTTTATCCTCGGCGTAAATATAGCCTTTGCCTTTTTTGGTAATAACGTGTAGCAGCACATTATCATCAATATCCTTAACACGTCTCAGCATTTTTATTAATTCTTTCAAATTATGCCCGTTATAAGGACCTAAGTATCTGAAGCCAAGTGCCTCAAAAATATTGTAGTTCATAAAGGCGTATTTAACCGTATTTTTCATCCTTTTAACCACTCTTTTTAAAGTAGGACTTTTGTCGGTTAAGAATCTGTCACCCTTGTTACGTAAAATATTATACAGCCACGCACTTCTGATATTGTTAAGATGCTTTGACACCGCACCTACGTTCTCGGAAATTGACATTTCGTTATCGTTTAATATCACAATAAGTCTGTTATTTTCCTGTCCCGCATCGCTTAATGCCTCATAAGCCATACCACCCGTGAGCGCACCGTCACCGATAACTGCGATAATACTCTCATCGTCTCCTTTTAAATCTCTTGCTCTTGCCATACCGAGAGCCGCAGAAATTGAGGTAGAGCTATGACCTGTATTAAATGAATCATATTCACTTTCATTTGTTTTGGGGAATCCCGATATACCGCCAAATTTCCGCAGGGTGGAAAAGCCTTCCTTTCGTCCCGTAATCAGCTTATGCATATAGCTTTGGTGACCTACGTCCCAGATAATCTTATCTTCGGGCATATCAAAGACATAGTGTAAAGCTATAACAAGCTCGACAACGCCAAGACTTGATGCCAGATGCCCGCCCGTTTCAGACACGCTCTGAGTTAAAAACTCACGAGCCTCGTCGGCATACTGTTCAAGCTCTTTTACCGATAATTTTTTCAAATCTGTCGGTGAATTAATTTTATCCAGTAATGACATAATATTCCTTCTTTTATATAATATCACATTTTCATCTTCTTGTAAAGACTAAATTTTCAGCTTTGCATAGGCATCGCGTTTTGAAATGCCTTTGTTTTTCGCCGCGTTTTTAAGCGCCTCTTTACTGTCCATACCGCTTTCAAGGTAGCTCTCATACAGCTCCTCTAAAGAAATCTCCTTAAAATCCTCGCATTTCTCATAGCCTGCACCTTCGATTATCATTACAAACTCACCTTTGGGCGGCTGAGTCTCAAACCTTTCAATAGCGCGACTGATAGTACAACGAATTTTCTCCTCATAGGTTTTCGTAAGCTCACGACAGAGCGCAATATTCCTGTCGCCTAAAATTTTCAGCATATCCTTAAGGGTATTTAAAAGCTTATGGGGTGCTTCGTAGAAAATCAAGGTTTCGTTATATTTTTTTATACCTTCAAGATGCTCTTTTCTGGCGGTTTTATTCATCGACAAAAATCCCTGAAAAGAAAATCTGCCTGTTGAAATTCCTGATGAAATAAGTGCCGTAATCGCCGCATTAGCTCCCGGAAGCGGTATTACCTCAATATTTTCTTCAATACATTGCTTTACAAGCTCCTCACCGGGGTCGGAAATGGCAGGGGTTCCCGCATCGGTAATGAGCGCCACATTTTCGCCACGTCTGAGATGCTTTAGAATTTCCTCACCACGCTCACGCTTGTTATGTTCAAAATAGCTTATCATAGGCTTTTTAATTTCAAAATGGTTAAGTAATTTAAGACTGTGTCTCGTATCCTCGGCGGCTATTAAATCCACCTCTTTTAAAATCCTCAGGGTTCTGAGAGTTATATCCTCCAGATTACCGATAGGTGTCGGACAGAGATATAAAATGCCGTTCATATAAATTCTCCTTCTCCGTTTGCGGGAGGCAGAACCGTCACCTGACTGCCGCCGCCGTGTATGAAGCTAATAAGCACAAGCGCCGCATTTTTTCTGTTATTGTCGTGTATAAATCTTATTTGTTTAGGTTCTAATTTGTTTTCCCTGCCGTAGTATATTATATCGGCAAGCCTGTCCGCCCGATGTATCATATAAAGTCTGCCGCCGAATTTAAGAATTTTCGCAACACTCACGAAAATGTCCGGCAGGGTGCAGAAGATTTCGTGGCGGGCAATAACCTTTGTTTCCGCTTCATTGACCTCACCGCCGCCCCACGGAGTATACGGAGGATTGCAGGTTACCACGTCAACGGGCTTTGTAATATATTTATGAGTGTTTTTCAGGTTGTCACATATTACCTTAACCTCAAGGCTGTTTCGCTCCATATTCTCGCGGCACAGCTCGGCAACAGAGCTTTGGATTTCCACCGCCGTAATTTCCGCCGGATTGTAATAATCGCTGAGAAGTATTGGAATAATGCCGTTACCGCTACATAAATCCACTACCCTCTCCCCTTTTTTTACCGTAGCAAATTTCGCCAGCAGTACCGCATCCGTACCGAAACAAAAGCCGTCAGTATCCTGAACTATGCTGAAGCTTTCCGATATATCATCTACTCTTCTCATTATTCAGCCCATCCGCTCAGATATTTTTTCTGTTCCTCGGTTAATGCGTCAATTTCAACGCCTAAAGCTTTGAGTTTAAGTCTCGCCACATAATCATCAATTTCCGCAGGTACGTTGTAAACCTTATTTTCAAGCTTTTCATGGTTATCAAGCATATATTGTGCAGAAAGTGCCTGAATTGCAAAGCTCATATCCATGATTTCCGCAGGATGCCCGTCACCCGCCGCTAAGTTTACAAGTCTGCCTTCCGCAAGCAGGTTAAGCTTTCTGCCGTCCTCCATAATATAGGCAGTAATATTTTCACGCACTTCTTTTATTTCCTTTGCCATAGCTTTCAAATCGGGAACATAAACCTCTACATCAAAATGGCCTGCATTGGCAAGAATTGCACCGTCCTTCATATTTTCAAAATGCTTTGCTGTTATTACCTTTTCACAGCCAGTTACCGTCAGGAAAACGTCACCAATTTCCGCAGCCTTATCCATTGTCATTACCTCAAAGCCGTCCATTACAGCTTCAATGGCTTTTATTGGGTCAATTTCACAAACAATTACCTTAGCACCAAGTCCCTTGGCACGCATAGCCGAGCCTTTTCCGCACCAGCCATAGCCTGCAATTACTACCTTTTTACCGCTTACTATAAGATTCGTGGTACGGTTAATTCCATTCCAGACGGATTGACCCGTTCCGTAGCGGTTATCAAAGAGGTATTTACAATAGGCATCGTTAACGGAAAACATAGGGAACTGCAAAGCCTTTTCCTTCGCCATCGCCCGCAGACGTATTACGCCTGTTGTAGTTTCCTCACAGCCGCCTAGAATATCGCCTATCATATCTCTGTGATGTGTGTGAATTCTGCTGACAACATCGCCGCCGTCATCAATTATCATAACCGGTTTTGTATCAAGTGCCATATCTATATAAGAAAAATATTCTTCTTCCGTTGCTCCGTGTTTGGTGAATATATAAATGCCTTCCTGAGCCGCAAGAGCCGCCGCCACATCATCCTGAGTAGAAAGAGGATTACAGCCTATCGCCGCAACGGTTGCTCCGCCGTCACGAAGGAGCTCTATAAGACGTGCGGTTTTAGCTTCAATATGAACACATACCAAGATATGCACGCCCTTAAAGGGCTTTGTCTTAATAAATTCCTTTTCAATTTCCGCAAGTATGGGCATATTTCCTCTTACCCAATCAATTTTCTTCCTGCCGCTATCCTTTAAGCCTATATCTTTAATTACACTTTTCACCATTCATTCTCCTTTTTACGTCATAATCTATCTGCTTTTTCAGCTCCTGTGGCGAAGAAAATTTCTTTTCAAACCGCAAGGTTTCCAGAAACTCAACCGTAATCTTTTCGCCGTATATATCACCGCTGAAGCAGGGTATATTTGTCTCAATTATAACTCTGTCCATATTAAACGTAGGAGCTACGCCCACATTTGTAACAGAAGGATACTGCATCCCATCTACGGTAGTTATGGTAGCATAAACTCCGTTAGGCGGCATCACTCTGTCCTCCGGCGGAAGCACGTTTGCCGTAGGAAATCCCATTTTTCTGCCGTCCTGCCTGCCGAGAATCACCTCACCTGTAATTTCATAGTTTTTTATCATAAGGCGGTTAGCAGCTTTAATTTTCCCCGTTTCAACAAGCCTTCTGATGTAGGTACTGCTTATTATTTCACCGTCTTTTTTTGTATAGGGCATACAAAACATCTTTATTCCAAGGTCTTTGCACTCCCGTTCAAGGATTTTGCAATTACCCGATTTGTTTTTCCCGAAAGTGTAATTCTCGCCTACTATCACAGCCGAAGCCTGCAATTTTTTATTCAAAATATCGCGGGCAAACTCTGTAGGTGACATGTCCAAAAATTCTTTATCAATTTTCTGTACAATTATACTTTCAATTCCCGCACTCCGAATAGCCTCAACCTTCTTGTCAAAGTCCATTAAAAGCTCTATTTTTTTATTATATACCATCAAGGGATGGCGGTCAAAAAGATAAGCACAAGGCTCATAGCCCTCCCCCTTAAGCTCCAACGCTTTGTTGATAAGGGAAAGATGCCCCGAATGTAATCCGTCAAAAAAACCCAGCACTACCACTTTTTTATTCATCACACTCTCCCTTTCTCCATAAAATAATATAAGCCTATATCTTATAATTATATCACAACTTATCGGTGGTGTCAATCAATATGAAAAATTATTTTCGGTTTTATGGAAAAAGACGTATAAATAAAAATTCACACGTCGATTAATTATATCTATTATTTCTCCCACGCCGTACGTTGTTGTATTAATATGTTTTTTTTATAATATATTTCTCCTCTTGCTATTTTAAAATACTTGTAATTTCACTTATAATCATTTCTTGACAAATCTTTTTGTTACTGATATAGAAATTTCCTGTGCAAGCGAGGCAAATTATTTTATCTAATTTATAAACAAAAATTTCATCGAAAACGTTTCAGAACCACCTGATTTAACGAGTTCTTTAATTTTTTATCCGTTTTCACAACCCAAAAAACAAGACCATCAAAAATACCCCTTGTATATTTCCCCGATTCTCTCTATGGTAAAGTTTTCAATAAACGCACCTATAACAAGTGCAGTAGCCAAAAAAATTTTCAGCTTTGCATAACCTTCCACACCAATAGATTTACACATGCGATTAACCGCAGACGGAACCGTGCCACAAGCACTTGCAAGTTCTTTTGCTGTCATATTAACAATCTTTTCCGGAAATTCTAAAATATAAGACGCAATCTTTTGCTCTGTTTCTGTAAGGCTTTTAAATACATTATGTATTTTTGCAATAACCATATTAGCCTCCCTGTTTTAGAAATATATTCTGTTAAAATTCATATATATATAGAAAATATTTCTATCATATCACAATTATTCCTGTTTGTCAAGATAAAATTATGTCCATAATATCTATGCTCGCTGATTCAAGACCGCTTGGCATCTATTCTCTTGTTTCAAAACTGATTTTTATAAAAAGCCCTCAAGCCACCAAAAAAAGCGAATATTTTAGATGCCACTGTTTTTAGTGAAATATCTCACTTTGTTCGATGTGAAATAATTTCTTGCAGAAATTGTGAAATAGAAAACTTAGTTTTCTGTGAAATAATATTAATCCTTTATCACACGCCGCAGGCGTATTTTACATTGCGCAGCAATATTTCACGCCGGTCGGGTGTTTCACAAATCCCGAAAGGATTTATTTCGTTGA
>JAZSKI010000009.1:0-3346 GCA_045534775.1 Clostridia bacterium
ATCATTGAGCAGACAGGACAGCATAAATTTTTTAATGGATTTTTTATGTTTTGTTTGCTCTTTGTAATTCCTGTGTATAGCTAAAGCGTTTTTTCTGAACATATTTAATGATTTTTGCCCATTTTCAGATATAACTCTACAGTTATCTTCGTTAAATACTACATCTAACTGCCAATGCAGGCTCTCTATTTTCCAATGTTTTCGAACTATATCCAAGAAGTTTTCGGCTGTTGATATTAAACTGCTAATATAAAAACTAACTTCCGTTGTTGTTCCTTTGTCAGTGGTTACTTTACGCTGTAATGCAAATATCGTATTTAATCCGTTCCATTCATCAATTCCATCCAACCAGCTTATATCTTTAAAAACATGGCAAGTTCTGACCTCGTGCCTTTCTCGATTCTTTTCGCTCACGGAAGCTTTTTCGCTGTCAAATTCTCCGTTAAGTATACCATCGAAGTAAAGCTTTACATCATCATATAATTGTTTTTGATTAGCTTTTAGACAAATACAGTAATCACCATTGTTTTTTATAATTTTTGAAACAGTTTCTTTTTGACAATGTTCTGCATCAGCTGTTACTATTTTGTTTTCAATGTTTATTAAGTCAATCAATTCCTGCACACACGGTATTTCGTTGCTCTTGCTATCAACAGCTAATTGTCCGAGGCTTACTCCGTTTTCAACCATATAGGCGGTTACAATCCTAAGCCCTCGTGTATAGCTCTTCATAGTATCGGTACTGCATATAGCCTTGCCGTCAATTGCAATAATATCACCATTTTCGCCTATAAGCTCTTTCATGATATTCACAATACATACAGCTAACAGCTCTGCATTCACCATACTCAAAATACGACTTACAGTTGATTCGGACGGTATTTTGTTTATTCCAAAGTTCTTAGAAAGCATTGCCCTCTTTTGCTCTCCGTATTCAACTATATCTGCTATTGTATCTATTCCGCACAGAGTAGCACACATTATCAAAATCAGCACATCTGTCAGTTTGTGCTTTACATCACATTGACATCTTTCGTCTATTAATTGGTTAAAATTTTGTACTATTATATCTTTCATAACTCATCACCAATTATATTTTACAACATTTGTAACATTATTGCAATAAGCTATGAAATTTTCGTGAAAAATATTCAAATTGTATTGCAAAAATTTTTTTATTGTGATATAATTGAGAATATATTATGCCTTTGCATAAATTTTACATAACAGTTTTGAAAGGAGAAACTAAAAATGAAAAACTCCAAAAAAGCCTATCTTGAGCTTATGGCATATAAAATCCGCCGCAATGCTCTTGACGCGGTATATAGTGCGGCATCAGGTCATCCCGGCGGCTCGCTTTCAATCGCCGAAATCCTTTCCGTACTTTATTTTAACGAAATGAACGTAGATGCGGCTGATCCGAAAAATCCCGACAGAGACAGATTTGTGCTTTCAAAAGGACATTGCTCGCCCGCCCTTTACGGTGCTCTTGCCGAAAAGGGATTCTTCCCCGTCAAGGATGTCAAAACCTTCCGCAAGGCCGACAGCTATCTTCAGGGTCATCCCGATATGAAGGGTGTTCCCGGTGTTGATATGTCAACCGGTTCCTTGGGTCAAGGGATTTGTGCCGCAAACGGTATGGCTCTTGCCGCAAAGCTTGATAATAAATCCTACAGAGTATATACCGTCTTAGGTGACGGTGAATTGGAAGAAGGTCAGGTTTGGGAAGCCGCTATGTTTGCCGCTCACTATAAGCTTGATAATCTTACCGCCTTTGTTGACCTCAATTTACTTCAGATTGACGGTGATGTGCGTCAGGTTATGAACCCGACTCCTGTTGATAAAAAATTTGAAGCCTTTGGTTGGAATGTAATCGTAACCGCTGCTCACGATGTAGAAAAGCTCGCCGATGCCATTGAGAAGGCTAAAGCCACTAAGGATAAGCCTACGGTAATTATTGCCGAAAGCACTAAAGGTAAAGGCGTTTCTTTTATGGAAAACAACGCCGCTTGGCACGGTTCTGCTCCTAATGCCGAGCAATACGCCGATGCTGTTTCTCAGATAGATGCAAAAATCGCTGAATTGGAGGTAAAATGTAATGGCTGACGTTAAAAAAATTGCCACCAGAGAAGCCTATGGCACAGCCCTGGCGAAGCTTGGCGATAAATACGATATAGTGGTTCTTGATGCGGATTTATCCAAATCCACTAAAACAGATACTTTTAAGAAAAAATTTCCCGAAAGATTTATCAACTGCGGTATAGCCGAGGCTAATATGATATCTACTGCGGCAGGTCTCGCCGCGGCAGGAAAAACGGTTTTTGCCAGCACCTTTGCAATGTTCGCCGCAGGCAGAGCCTTTGAGCAAATCAGGAATTCTGTTGCTTATCCCCATCTTAACGTAAAAATTGGTGCTACTCACGCAGGTATTTCCGTAGGTGAGGACGGAGCGACTCATCAGCCTGTTGAGGATATTGCTCTTATGAGAAGTATTCCCGGTATGGTTGTAATCAGCCCCGCCGACAGCATTGAAGCCGAAGCGGCTGTTGAAGCGGCTATAAATCATAACGGTCCCGTATATCTCCGTTTCGGAAGATTAGGCGTACCTGTTTTCAATGACGAAGCTACTTATAAATTTGAAATAGGCAAAGCCATTAATCTGAAAGACGGTAATGATGTTACAATCATTGCTAACGGTCTTATGGTTCCCGAAGCTATGAAAGCCGCTGATATGCTTGAAAATGAAGGTATACGTGTTAACCTTATAAATATGCATACCATTAAGCCTATCGACAGCGAAGCTATAATCTCAGCCGCAAAGAAAACGGGCTGTATTGTGACTGCTGAAGAGCATAATATAATAGGCGGTCTCGGTAGTGCTGTTGCTGAGGTTCTTTGCGAAAATTGCCCTGTTCCGCTTGTTCGTATCGGTATAGAAGATAAGTTTGGCAAATCGGGCGTTCCCGCCGTTTTGCTTGAAGAATACGGCCTGACAGCGGAAAATATAGCAGCTAAAGCTAAGATAGCAATTTCAAAAAAATAATGAATTACGGCGGTGCGTTTTTGCACCGCTAAATTTATTTGATTTAATTTCTCAAAACACTTGACATTATAGTCGTTTTATGATAAAATTATTAGGCAATCTGATAAAATATATCATGATAAATAAATAAAATATATCATGATAAATAATATGAAAGAAAAGGGGAAAGATTATGTTAAAGTACGCTATTATCGGTGTCGGCGGACTCGGTCAGGTACACCTGGCAAATTATGATGCCATTAAAAACAAAAAAGATGTTGAACTCGTAGCTCTTTGTGATGTTACACCCTCACAGTTTGAAGC
>JAZSKI010000077.1:0-7253 GCA_045534775.1 Clostridia bacterium
TGACGAACGGGGTTGATTTATTTTATATTATCTTTTAACTAATATATATAATTTTCGGGATTTTGCGGAACACCGTCCACAATTACCTCAAAATGAAGATGGGGTCCTGTGGAAATCCCTGTATTGCCTACCTTGCCGATAACCTGACCTTTTTCAACCACATCGCCGACTTCAACGTCTATACTGCTTAAATGTGCATAGAGAGTCTGAGTTCCGTTATTATGGTCAAGGAGAATTAAATTTCCGTAATCATAGCGTGTTTCGGCCTTTGTTACAATACCGTTATCAGCCGCTTCTACAGGAGAACCTTCTTTGCCTGCAATGTCGATTCCTTTATGAGTGCGTCCCCAACGTGAACCAAAACGGGAGGATACCATTCCGTCAAAGGGAAGATTGAAATCGCCTGTGCCGTATCCTGAGACCTCGCGAGTTCCGACATTTACAATTTCTGTTACGGGAGCAGCAGTTTCAGTTGTTGAGAGGATTTCTCTGGTGCATTCATTGCCGTTGATAAATGTGAGCTTTGCAACTATGTGACGGGTTCCGTCGATACCTTGTTGTAATACCTCTCTGATACCGAGTCTCAGCTCTTCGGTAGCAATTTCTTCAGTAGAATGATAAATAGGCTCATCATAAGAAATCGTCTGACAGGTCTGTATTTTCAGTTTGTTGCTGAAAACCTCCGTTAAATTATCAAACATATGGGTACTTGATAAATATACGGGTTTAATCTCAAGAGAGTTAAGTACAGTAACTTCTTCGCCACCGTATGAGGCTTTAACATTGTTTAACGCTGTTTCTATCTCTGATTTCGTAGTTGCCGAGGTCAAGGGTTCACCATCTGAGTAAACAGTATATCCCTTACTGATACCGTCTGACATAAGCATCAGATTATCGGTCAGTCTGTCAAGGGGAGTAAACATATTTTTCGGTACAATTCTGAACACATAGGAAGGTGATTCGTTTAGAGTATAATAACTACCTGCAATATTCGATATATCATAATTAACATTTGAATACACAGTTTCAAAATACTCCTTATCGGGCACACAACCTATTTTTTCACCGCCGAAATAAACATCATAAGCGGGGGTGAAGAATAAAAGAGCTACAGCAAGAACGGCAATTATTGAGGTGAAAAGAATCATACCGGGTAAATCCTTTTCTGCCTTTTTTTCATTTATATAAGCTTTGCCGGAATTTAATAATCTATCAGTTATGTTTTTAAAATTAACTTTTTTATTTTCTGATTTTTTATGGATATAAGGGGTTGTAATTTCTGTGTTATTGATAATATCACCGTTTATAACACAGCGTCTACTGACTCCGTTGTCCTTCATCAAATCGCTCCTTCCATATAAGTTTATATCAATATAAGATACTTCCACTATTTAGTAATTATACTATAAATTTGTCATTTTGTCAATAGTTGCATGAAAATTTTGTGCAATTTAACTATGAACAATCATAGGTCGCCGCCTTCGTCATCAGTCACTGTTTCTGTTTCTGTTTCTGTTTCAGGGGCACTTTCAGAAGGAGCTGGTGTTGCCTGAGGAGAGACAGGGGATGGCGGAGTAGCTGAAGGATTAGGTAAGCCGGATGCTAACGGGGTAGCACCGGGAGAAGCGGAGGGATCCGGTGTTCCTTCCGTCTTAGGAGTCTCGTGACCCTCGGTTGAGCAGGTTGCAGATGGAACCTCACCTTTCTTAAATTCCTCATACTGCGATGGGCATACTCCCTCTACGGCAAGCTTTCCTGTTATGGTACAAATTGTAGCACCTGTAATGCCCGATGGCTTTTCAAAGGCTTTATTTTTAAGGTCCTTATGGAGGTCTGTCATTACAGCCTTCCAAAGCTTATGAGCCACAACAGAGGTTCGGCTGTAGGGAACATTGGCGGGTATATCGTAACCGTACCATACGCCACCTAAATAATAGGGACTGTAGCCTATATACCATCTGTCCTTATCATCGTTGGTTGTACCTGTTTTTCCGGCAGAAACCATACCCGGAATTCTTGCAGGACTTCCAAGAGAGCCTTCTGCTGTAGTTTTCAGTATACTTGTCATAAGATAAGCGGTCTGTTCGGAGAATACACGTTTTTTCTCAATATCCTTTTCCAATAAGACTTTTCCTTTGGAGTCTACAACCTTCGTATAGGTATAGGGGGCAGTATAAATACCTTCGCCCGCAAAAGCACCGTATGCGGCTGTAAGCTTAAGAACGCTGACACCGTTATACATACCTCCGAGTGCAAGAGAAGAAAGGTTTTTGTCTTTATCTTCATCAAGAGAGTGTAAGCCTAATTTATTTTTCGCAAAATCAAAGGATTTTTCAACGCCAATCATTTCAACAGTTTTTATGGCGGGAATATTCATAGATTGGGATACGGCATGACGAACGGTAACATTTCCTTTATAGCCCCTGTACCAGTTCTGCGGAGACCAGCCGCCACGGCTGAAGGGTTCGTCTACAAGTATGCTGCCCGGTGAAAGCAAATTAAGCTCAATGGCAGGACCGTAAGCCGCAATGGGTTTAATAGATGAACCTGGCTGACGGTAGGTATCAACGGCACGGTTAAGGATAAGATTTCCGTTCTTTTTGCCGATACCGCCTACCAGTCCGAGAACGGAACCGTCTTCGGGTGAAATAACAACCATTGAAGCCTGGGGCTGTACTTCGCCGGAAAGCTTTGGGAAATATGAAGTATTATCAGAGTCCTCAAATACCTTTTCGATAGCCCTTTGCACCTCAATGTCGGCGGTAGAATAAATTTTAAGACCGCCCGAATAAACCAACATAGATGCTTGTTCATAAGGAATATCCATTTTAAGTGCAAGGTCATTTGCAATTTCCTTTGCCATAGCTTCAGTAAAATATGAGTTGTTATAATCAATAAATTCTTCTTCTGATGAGGTAAATGCCAGCTTTTGGGCAACAGCCTCATCGTGTTCTTCACGACTTATATAGCCAAGCTCAAGCATCTTTGCCAAAACTACTTCTTGTTTTTCTTTGTTGTTTTCTTCGTTTATATAAGGGTCAAGAGTAGCGGGATGCTGAGTGATACCTACAATAGATGCGGCTTCGGCAAGGGTAAGCTCTGACACGTCCTTATCAAAATATACGTGAGATGCCATTTGAATACCGTTACTGCCGCTGCCAAAATATACAACATTCAAGTAATATTCAAGAATTTCGTCTTTTTCAAGCTGCGTTTCAAGAACCAAAGCACGGAAAATCTCACGGATTTTTCGTGTAGGAGTGGCTTTACGTTCCTCGGTAAGATTTTTAACAAGCTGTTGTGTAATGGTGCTGCCGCCATAATCGCTTCTGCCGAGGGCATAGCTGAGGAAAGCGCCGAGTGTACGTTTTAAATCCATACCCTGATGACTGTAAAAACGCTCATCTTCGATGGCAACTGCCGCTTTTTGAACGTGGTCGGGAATATTCTTTATATCAACCCAGATTCGGCGAGTTGAGCTGTTTAGCTGTTCGTATTCAACCAAATCACCGTTCTTGTCAGTAGCATAGACAATGGATGCTACATCCATTTTGTAGTTGGATATATCGAAATTAAAAGCATCTATCAGTATGGTTACGCCAAACCATACCGCAATGCAGGAGGCAATAATTCCCGTTAAAAGAAATAAAATGCCGATAATATTGAAAACTTTGCGACCTGTATATTTTTTCTTTTTTCTGTTCTTTTTAGTAGCCATAATATCCTCCTATGGATTAAAACTTGTCCTTAATTATATTATACTATAAAAAAATGAATTTTACAAGTATTTTTCTGAATTTTGGATAAAAAATATTATTTTGGCAGAAAATAGAAATAAAACTAATAGGAGATGGCACTTTGAATAAAAAATTTTTTCTCAATACAATAGGATATACGCTGATTTTTTCAGCAGGAATTGCAGTAGGGGGGATTATTGATAATCCCGAACCGACTCAGGAACCCTTTTCTGTAACAGCAGAAGAAAACAGTAAAAAAGAAACTCTGCCGCCCATAGCAGGCGACAGAGAATACCGTCTTAAAATTGAAGATGGGGTAATTAAACAATACGCAAGAGACGACGAGGGCATCTTTGTTTACGAAAAGACCTTGAAATACATTGACATTAATTCCATTGACAGCGAATTTGAAAAATTACTGACAGAAGGAATTGTATTTGCTGATTATATTGCTCTTGCAGAATTTATTGAGAATTTAGACAGCTAAAAGTCTGTGTATTATAACAGCGGCTTCGGCGCGGGTTGTAAAATCTGTCGGGTTTACATTACCTTCAGTATCACCTTTTACAATGCCGCAGGAGGACAGGCTGTATACTGCTTCGTATGCGTAATCTGCAATTTTTTCATCATCTGTAAACAGATAGCTGTAACTAGCCGGGAATTTCTTGCTTTTAGCTTCAAGAGACCTTTGTACCATCACCAGCATATCCTGGCGGGTGATACTTTCGTCGGGACTGAAGGTACCATCATATTTTCCGTTTACAACACCTAAAGCTTTTGCAACACCGATTGCTTCAGCATAATAACTGTCTGAGGGAACATCAGCGAAACCTTCTGTGTTATAGGAATGCAGTCCCAAAGCACGTACCAGAAGGATTATAAAATCACCGCGTTTAATATTGCTCGAAGGGGAGAAGGTAATATCTGTCGTACCTTTAATTATACCCTTGACGGCAAGGTCGGAAATTTCTGATTTTGCCCAGTCATAGCCTTCAAGGTCGGAAAAAGAAGGAGCCGCAGGTTTGGGTATATATACAGGAGTGGACGAGCCCACTGTGCTTCCTGTACTGCCTGAACCTATCGACGTGGTATCACTTGTACCTTTTTTGGTAGTAAACTTAATTTTTTTGCTTGTAACATAGTTTTCAGAGCGATCATAAGCTTCAATATAAACTGTATATTCGGTATCCTTATTCAAGGAACTGAGTGTTACGTTTGCACTGCCTGAATCGGGAGTTACTTTTACATATTTGGTTTCAGTGGTTTTTGCGTAGTAATGTACAAGATAGTGACTTATCATATCGTTATCGGTAGCTCGCTGCCAGGTGATTTTGGCACTTGATTTGGTGATAGAAGTTGCGGAAGGCTCGGTATTAGACGGCCAAACAGGGGCTTCTGTATCAATTCCTGCCTTCAACACCGATTCAACAGTAACAGAGCCGTCCAATCGGTCTGTAAAGGTAAAGATAACAGGAGTTTCACCGTCTTCAGCATCGTCGGTATAAGCCCAGTAGTGTTTATTTTCAATATTATCATAGATTAATCTGCCTAAGATTTCGCCGGTATTTCTATTCTTAGCTTCAAATTTATTAATCCGCTTTGCATCTTCAATATCGCTGTAATAGCGGGTTAATTCCATAGCAGTCTCAAGTCCTGCAAAGGTTTTAATTTCAGCAGGGAAATCCGATGAAATAACAGGAGTATTATTGGTACTGAAAGTATAGGTTTTAATATCATTTGAATCAGCAGGATTTCTGATTATGATTTTTACCATATAATAACCACCCGAATAAGTGGTATTTATATTACTCAAATCGTTTATGGAAACAGATTTTTCATCGCTTGCTTTTTCATAAGCTACGTTCATACCCTGAGGCAAAGCCGCTTCCAGATAAATGGAGCTTACGCCGCTTGGAACGGTGATACGGTAAGGTCCGTAAAAATCATATCTGAAGGGTGTTGAAAGAGCAAGCTCTTGTTCATCACCGTTTTCGTCTGTATAACAAGCGCGTACATTTGTAATATCAGTTGCTTCAGTGGCTCGTATTACATTAATTTCAAAGGTTTTTGTAAAAATACCTGCAGTAAGGGTAACAGTAGCTGTGCCGACAGCGGCGGCTGTTAAAGAAATATTATCATTACCGACCGTTACGGCTTCGCTGTCCGATGCCAGAGTATAAGCACAAACGGAGGTTGAAGGGGTAAATGCAACATCAGGAACTAAGGTATCGCCGACAACCATAGTTATGTTGTTGCCGCTGTTTACGGTCACATCTGTTATGAAAAACTGATTTGTAAGAGTAACGGTTTCGGTTGCAACAACTGTTTCACCGTCTTTGGCATTAAGAGTAAAGGTCTTTTCACTACAGTTAAAGTCGCTTTTGGCAATTTCTGCGGCTATAGCAAAGGTATAACCCGTTTTTGCCGCGATTAAAGAAACTATTTCCGTAAAGATAACAGTTTCACCTTCACAAAATTCCAAAACAATGTTTTCACCGTCAGCATTACCTGTGTTATTAAGTAAACCGCTGACTGTATAATATAATTTTGTCTCATCATCACCTGTAGCTTCAGCAGAGATTACATCTGCAAATTCGTATAATTCGCAGGCTTCAATAGTATATCTTGCAGCTTCATCGTCATTGGCATAAAAAATTATATCAGACGGAAGTGCGGATACGGTAACGGTACAGCTTGCAGAGGCAGTTTCGCCTGCCGCAATGCTTTCCGTAAATACATCGGATAAAACAGTAGTTTCCGCTACGCCGTCGTGATAAGCTATGTATGAATTTGAGAGCTGTAGCTCTGTGTCACCTCCAACGGTTACGGTAGCAGTAACCTCACCGCCGACAGCAGGATATAATTCAGAAACGGTAATATCGGCACCAAAAGCACCTTCGTCTGCCAAAGCAGAAGGCATTGCTACCATCATAATAGACATTAAAAACAATAAAGTTTTTTTAAACATAAACACAAATCCTTTCGATTTTATTAGTATATGTTTATATTCTATCATAAAAAATTAAAAATGTAAATAATATTTATGTGAAATTTTTAAAAATTTTTTATAGCTATTGCAAAAATGGGATATTTATGGTATAATGATTTCATATTTGATGAAATCATTAACTAAGTTTGCCTGACGGCAAGTGAAGTTATCTTCGATAGTGAAGTTTACTTCGTAAGTGAAGTTCTGCCTTTCGGCAGAGTGGCAAACTTAACTTCACTTTTGTGAAAACAAAAACTTCACTGCATAAGCAACTTCACTTTGAACGAATGTTCAAAACTTCACCAAAATGCTTGGCATCTAAATGGTTCACTGATTCTAAATTTTGATATGTAAGGGATAAAAGCCTTCCCCTTGAGGGGAAGGTGGGTTGCGAAGCAACTCGGATGAGGTGGAAATGAAATAACTATTGCTTGCAAGCTATACCTCATCAGTCACTTCGTAACAGCTTCCCCTCGAGGGGAAGCCTTTAAGAGGAACAAAAAATTTTGTCCCTAACTTTACAAAAT
>JAZSKI010000071.1:0-7029 GCA_045534775.1 Clostridia bacterium
ACAGAACGACATGGCTCCGATCCGACTTGCTTGATCTCGCTCATAAGAGGATAACGGGGGTTAGCGCCTGTGCACTGGTCGTCGAATGCCTGCTCTACCATATCATCAAGACGTGCAAGGAAGTCACTTTCCTCAATCCCGTAGTCCTTGATGGTCGCCTTGATGCCTACACAGCTCTTGAGATCGTTGATCGCTTTGATCAGACCTTCCAGCTTCTCCTCATCGTTTTCACCCTTGATTCCAAGGTAATCGGCAATCTCTGCATATCGTGCAAGCGTATGCGGATGATCGTACTGCGAGAAAGTACCCATCTTTGCAGGAGCCTCACTTGCATTAAAACGGATTACCTCTTCAATCATAAGAGCATTGGCAACGCCGTGAGGGAGATGGTGGAAGGCTCCCAGCTTATGTGCCATGGAATGGCAAACTCCCAAAAAGGCATTGGCAAATGCCATACCTGCCATCGTTGCCGCATTAGCCATCTTTTCGCGTGCTATGGGGTCGTTTTGACCGTTATCATAAGCCCGGGGTAAATATTCAAATATAATTTTAAGTGCTTTCAGTGCGAGCCCGTCTGTATAATCTGTTGCCAGCATTGCCGCATAGGCTTCAATGGCGTGAGTTACTGCATCTATCCCGGATGCCGCCGTAAGTCCCCTGGGAGCCGACATGTGGAAATCCGCATCAATAATAGCCATATCGGGCATAAGTTCATAGTCCGCAAGAGGATATTTAACACCTGTTTTTTCGTCTGTGATAACTGCAAAGGGCGTTACCTCAGAGCCTGTACCCGCAGATGTGGGAATTGCGATAAAATATGCTTTTTCGCCCATCTTCGGGAAGGTGTAAACTCTCTTTCTGATGTCAATAAATCTCATAGCCATATCCATAAAATCTGCTTCGGGATGCTCGTAGAGAACCCACATAATTTTTGCCGCGTCCATAGCAGAGCCGCCGCCGAGGGCTATGATTGTATCAGGCTTAAATGCCGTCATCTGAGCCGCACCATTTTTCGCATTTAAAAGCGTAGGGTCAGGCTGAACATCAAAGAAAGTCGTGTGAATAATACCCATTTCGTCAAGCTTATCGGTAATGGCTTTTGTATAGCCGTTTTCATACAGAAAGGTATCCGTTACGATAAAGGCTCTTTTTTTGCCCATAACCGTTTTAAGCTCGTCAAGTGCCACAGGCAGACAGCCCTTTTTCATATAAACCTTTTCAGGTGCTCTGAACCACAGCATATTTTCTCTCCTCTCGGCAACAGTTTTGATATTTAAAAGATGCTTTACACCGACATTTTCCGATACGGAGTTGCCTCCCCAGGAGCCACAGCCCAGGGTAAGTGACGGTGCCAGCTTAAAGTTGTAAAGGTCGCCGATACCCCCGTGGGAAGATGGTGTGTTTACTAAAATTCGGCAGGTTTTCATCCTTGCCGCAAAGGTGTTTATTTTTTCTGTTTCCGTCACTTCGTTAAGATATACGGAAGACGTATGACCAAACCCGCCGTCTTCAACAAGCTTTTCAGCCTTGTTAAGTGCATCTTCAAAGCTTTTTGCCTTATACATAGCGAGCACAGGAGAAAGCTTTTCGTGTGCAAATTCCTCGGAAAGCTCAACGCTTTCTACTTCTCCGATGAGAATTTTTGTACCTTCGGGAGCTTTAACTCCTGCAAGCTCTGCAATTTTATTTGCAGACTGACCAACGATTTTCGCATTAAGTGCACCGTTTATGATAATAGTTTTTCTAACCTTTTCTGTTTCATCAGGGCTTAAGAAGTAGCAGCCTCTTGCTCCAAATTCTTCTTTAACTGTATCATAGATGCTTTCAAGAACAATTACTGACTGCTCAGACGCACAAATCATACCATTATCAAATGTCTTGGAATGAATGATTGAGTTCACGGCAAGAAGAATGTCTGCACTATCATCAATGATGGCAGGAGTATTACCCGCGCCAACGCCAAGAGCAGGCTTTCCGCTTGAATATGCAGCCTTAACCATACCGGGACCGCCTGTTGCAAGGATAATATCTGCCTCTTTCATAACTGTATTTGTCATATCAAGGCTCGGAACATCAATCCAGTCAATAATACCTTCGGGAGCGCCCGCCTTGACTGCTGCTTCAAGCACAAGCTTTGATGCTGCGATTGTACAGTTTTTTGCTCTCGGATGAGGAGAGATTATAATTGCATTTCTTGTTTTAAGAGCAAGTAAACATTTGAATATTGCAGTCGATGTAGGGTTAGTAGTAGGAATAACCGCCGCAATTACGCCGATGGGTTCAGCAATTTTCTTTATCCCGAACGCCTTATCTTCTTCAATAATTCCGCAAGTCTTCGTGTCTTTATACGCATTGTAAATATATTCAGCAGCGTAGTTGTTTTTAATAACCTTATCCTCAACAACTCCCATACCTGTTTCTTCTACAGCCATTTTAGCAAGAGAAATTCTTGCCTTGTTCGCAGCAGATGCCGCTGCCAGGAAAATCTTATCTACCTGCTCCTGTGTGTAGGCAGCGAAAATTTTCTGTGCCGCTTTTGCGCGAATAATCGCTTTTTCAAGCTTTTCCACACTGTCAACAATTTCATAATTTTTAGTTTCCATTGTTAATTTCCTCCTTGAATGTTTTGGTGCTCTCCACCATTCAAACGGGGATAATAAAAAAGCCCTCCCCGCCGATTTAATATAAAAAATTCCGTATTACAGGAATATTATCTTTACAGCAACCTCATTGTATGTTAAAAATTTAACACACTTTTGCCCGCTAAGCCTATTAAATTCCCATAAGCCTATATCGCCAATAATAACCCGTACCATAATTATAACATCTTTTTTACGTATAGTCAATGAGATAAGTGTATTTTTTTTGTTTTTTATATTGATTATTTCTTTTTTATGCTGTATAATATAAGTATACTAGGCTGAAAGGAATGTTTTTCTTGAACATATATTTTGACAATGCGGCCACCACTATGGTGTGCCGTGAAGCGGCTGATGCGGCATACTTGGCTATGACGGAATGTTACGGCAACCCTTCTTCCCTGCACTCTATGGGTATGGAAAGCGAAAAAAAGCTTGATTTATCCCGCAAAAAGGTTGCCGCTGCCTTGAAGGTACCTGCTAAAAATCTTTATTTCACCTCCGGCGGTACGGAAAGTGATAATACGGCTATAATGGGCTGTGTTCTCAGGAATGCCCGGAAAAGGAAGACTATAATTACCTCCGCCTGCGAGCATCCTGCCGTTTCTGCTCCCTTTGACGCACTTGCGGCTATGGGCTACAGGGTTCTTAAAATCAACATTACTCCACAGGGAATAATTGATTTAAACCATTTGGAAAGCCTGCTCTGTGATGACGTATGCTTTGTCAGTATTATGCAGGTAAATAACGAAACGGGCTGTATTATGCCTCTCGGCGATGCGGTTTCTCTTATAAGAAAAAAAGCACCCGCCGCCATAATTCACAGCGATATGGTGCAAGCCTTCGGCAAGGTTACTAAAGAGGATGTTGATTTAATCAGTATCAGCAGTCATAAAATCCACGGACCTAAAGGCTGCGGCGGACTATATATAAAAGAAGGTATCCATATTGACCCGCTTCTGCGAGGAGGCGGTCAGGAGAAGGACGTTCGACCCGGAACTCAGAATATGCCCGCAATATGCGGTTTTGCGGTGGCGACAGAAGCTCTTTCACCTACGCAGACGTGGGAGCATCTGACAAAGCTTAAGACAAGGTTTACGGAGCTTTTATCGGAGATAGAGGATATTTCCGTTAACGGCGAAAATACCGTTCCCCATATATTAAACGTGTCCTTCCGCGGCACACGTTCAGAGGTGCTGCTTCATATTCTGGAAAACGAAGGTATAATGGTATCATCAGGCTCTGCCTGTTCCTCCAATAAACCTTCACCGTCACCTGTACTGACGGCAATGGGCCTTCATCATAAGGATATTGACAGTGCCATTCGTTTCAGCTTTTCACGGTATAATACAGAAGAAGAAATTAACTATTGTGCACAGATTTTAAAAAATCAGGTGCCTATCATAAGAAGGATGATGAAATGATAACCGAAATACTTACACTCGGCGGAGATTTGACCCGACTGAAAAAAGCAGGTGATATACTTAGAAACGGCGGTCTTGTGGCATTTCCTACGGAAACGGTTTACGGCATAGGCGGAAACGGTCTCAGCAGCGCGACTGTCAGGAAAATTTTTGCCGCCAAAGGCAGACCCTCGGATAATCCCTTGATACTTCATATCGCAAAATATGAAGAGGCGGAGCAAATCGGTTATATGAACGAAACCGCTGAAAAAATAGCTAAAAACTTCTGGAGTGGTCCTGTTACCGTAATTGTAAAGAAAAAAGAGATAGTCCCGAATGAGGTCTCCGCAGGACTTGATACGGTGGCAATTCGTATGCCCTCCTCACCTGTTGCCGCAAAGCTTATTGAATATGCAGGCGTCCCCATAGCCGCACCCAGCGCCAATATTTCAGGTCGCCCCAGCACCACCTGTTTTAAGGATGTTTTTGAGGATTTAAACGGCAAGGTTGATATGATAATTGACGGTGGAAGCTGTAATATCGGTATAGAATCCACCGTAATTGACACCACCTCACCCGTTCCCGTTGTTTTAAGACCCGGCGGTATAACTCACGAACAGCTTGAACGGGTTTTAGGCAGAGTTGAGGTTGAGAAACATAAAAAGGAAGGCTCTGCCGATTATAAACCCAAAAGCCCCGGCATGAAATACAAACACTATGCTCCTGCCGCAAAGGTTATTGTCTATGAGGAGGATGCTTTTGCCAAGATTTCCGCCCACCTGAGCGAAAATAAAAAACAAGGCATAAAGACGGGGGTTTTCTGCAGAAATACCTCGCAGTACAGCTGTGATAACATTATAAACTGGGGCAAAAATGCTGATGAAATGGCGGCGGTGCTTTTTTCCGCACTAAGAGAATTTGACCGTATGGGTGTAGCTGAAATACTCTGCGAAATGCCTGAAAAGGAAGGTATGGGTCTCGGTGTGCGTAACCGCATCTACAAATCCTCAGGCTTTGATATACGTTAATATGAGTACAATTATAGTATCAACAGTAATCCTTGCGGCATTTATTATGGTGGTAATATACCTGATAAAAAAGAAAAGAAACGGGAAATCCTCCTGCCCCTACAGCTGTGAGGGCTGTAGCATGGCAGATATGTGTCATAGAAAAAATAACAAACCTCACATCCGATAGTCTGTGAAAGTCTGTCTTTCACAGAAAATTTTGCAAAGCTTAAGGCGGCACTTCAAAAGGAAGTGCCGCCCGTTCGTTTTTAGAAAATTTGTCCCGGAAGTTTCTGCTTTTCTTTATAAGGGAATTTTTTATCAAATTCCTCTGCTTCTTCCTCGGGGAAAAGATATACCTCCGGTGGTCTGTATTCTCCCGTGATACCGTTTAAATATCCGGGAATTAACTCTTTGCATAGGAAGAATGATGCATCTGCATCTTCGGGCAAGCCGTGATAACGGAGTCCGAATTCACTCGCAAAGGTAAAACCGCTCTTGCCATAGAAATTAATATTACCTTCAAAACATACTGCACCAAAACCAAGCCCGGTTGCTTTCCGGGTTGAATAATCAAGCAGAATTTTGCCGTAGCCTTGTCTTTTAAGCTTTGGTGTAATGCAAATCGGTCCCATTGTTAAGATAGGAATATTCCTTCCGTCATCGGCCTTGATATTTGCTTTTACAAACACATTCTGACCAATAATTTCGCCATTCTTTTCCATAACGAAATCAAGCTCTTTGACAAAGTTAGGATGCTCTCTGAGCTTCGTTATGAGATAGTGTTCAAGGCATCCTGGGCGGTACACATTCCAAAAGGCCTCACGGATTAAATTTTCTACCACAGGGTAATCTTCTTTTCTTTCCAAACGAATTAAATAGTTATTTTTACTCATTATTTTTCTCCTCTTGATTGTGTTGACTTCACTGCCGGGAGGCTTGTGCGGAAATTGTATTACACAGCCTCCGGCTATGCTACAATATCCAAGATGCTCAATTTCTTCAAACAGCAATTCTCCTTAAAAAATTTTTATATAATCAAGCCTTTCGGCGTGATTTCATCTGATATTCAAACAAACCATGCTTACTGCAGTAAAAACAAATTTTACCGCCGTACATTTTCGGAAAACGCACTGTGCAGTCTTGCTCAGGATATAGTTTTATGGTAAGTACCCTATCAAACCTCACATACGACACGAAGCTTATATAATGCTCCTTTGTCATTTCGTGATTAAATTCAATATAATAATCGTCCTCAATTTCAGAAATGTTGATTGTGTGCTCATCGTCTGCCAAAACCGCATTTAAAGCTTCAAGCTGTTTTCCGCAACACACAACCTGACTGCTTCCTGTTCCTTGCATAAAGCTCCCGCAATGGGGACAGACATAAAATTTTGTTCTTTTCATATTATTAGCACTCTCCAAATTCTGCTCCAGGTCGCCTGACAAAATAGTTTTCTCGCTCACGCCAAGAATATCCGCTAAAGCTGATACTGTTGATACATCAGGAAATCCGTGTCCCGTCTCCCATTTTGAAACTGTTTTTGGCACAATGCCAAGCTTGTCCGCAACCTCTTTTTGTGTCATTCCTTTAGCTTTTCTTAAATTGCAAAGTAGTTTTCCGTTTTTATTTAAATCCATTTTTCTTTACCTCCACAATTTAAGCATAAAGCAATAATATAAAATAAACAATCCACTATCCGTACACATTCAATATTACCAAACAAAAGGAATCAAACGATATTTGACTTTTTGCTTATACTCACGATAGCCATCCAGTTCCTTTTCAAGAAACTCTTCTTCGCTCTTGATTCTCATAACAATGATAAAGGGATATGAAAGAAAAATCAAAAATGAATATATTGAACCCAATACAAGCGGCATAGACAAAAACAAAAAGATTGTTGCACTATACATTGGATGTCTTACAATGCTGTATAATCCCGTATCGATTACTTTTTGCCCCTCTTGTACTTCAAT
>JAZSKI010000022.1:0-19533 GCA_045534775.1 Clostridia bacterium
AATAAAACAAAATTTGTCGAAGATTGTCATTTTTTGCAGTATGTGGTATAATTGGCTTAACAAATGTTAAACCATTTATTTCACAGCGAATTGCCTTCGGCATGAATTGAGTATTCTGCTCATGAATTGCACTTCGTGCATTAAAAATTCATAATGCAAAGCATCAATTCATGGCGACGGTTTTCCTTGTACCCGATAAAAATACGCCCCATTTTACCATACATAAATTTTTGGAGATGACAAAATGAAGCTTACTGTTAATTTAGCTGAAAACAGTTACGATATAATTATAGAAAAAGGATGTCTTGAAAATTGCGGCAGTCTTATCCGCGGGGTTATTGCGGGTGGCAGATGCGGAATTATCTGCGATTCCAATGTGGACCTTCTTTACAGCGATGAGGTCATTGCCTCTCTTAATGAGTCGGGAATTGAAACGGCGAAATTCGTATTTCCCGCAGGCGAGGAGAGTAAAAACCTTTCCACCCTGAATGATATTTATACCTTTTTGGCTGATAATAAATTCAACCGCGGAGATTTCCTTGTTGCTCTCGGCGGTGGTGTTACGGGCGATATTTCAGGCTTTGCCGCCGCTACATATATGCGTGGAATAAAATATATTCAAATCCCCACCAGCCTGCTGGCGCAGGTTGATTCCTCCGTAGGCGGCAAGGTGGCTGTGGATTTGCCTCAGGGTAAAAATATGGTAGGCAATTTCTATCATCCGAAGCTTGTAATTATCGACCCTCTTGTCCTTACCACTTTGAAAAATGAATTTTTTACCGACGGTATGGGCGAGGTAATCAAATACGGCTGTATCTGCGATAAAGAGCTTTTCCGCAAGCTTTGCACCTGCTCTGAAGAGGAGCTTACGGAAAATATTGAAGATATAATCTACACCTGCGTAGACATTAAACGGCAGGTGGTTGAAGCTGACGAGCGTGATACAGGCAGACGTATGATATTAAATTTCGGTCACACAATAGGTCACGCCATTGAAAGCTATTACAACTATACGGGAATATCCCACGGTATGGCGGTAGCCGCAGGAATGTATCTCATAACGAAAAAATCTGAGAAAATGGGACTTACCCGCGGCGGTACGGCGGAAGAAATTTCAGCCTGTCTGAAAAAGTATTCTCTCCCCTGCTCGGCAGATGATGTTCCGGCGGAAAAAATTGCCGCCCTTTCGGCAGGCGATAAAAAGAATTTCGGAAAAACCCTTAACCTGATTATTTTGGACGAAATAGGCAGTTGCAGGATTTTACCCGCTGACCGCGATGAATTTTTTAAGGAGGGTTTGTTTTGAACATCAAAATAACTCCGTCACGTCTTTCGGGTCAGGTCAGAGTGCCGCCTTCTAAAAGCGTATTTCACCGCGGTATAATCTGCGGTGGGCTGGCTCCTGGAAAAAGCGTGATTTCTCCTGTAATTTTAAATGATGATATACATGCCACTCTTACGGCGATGGAGGCTCTCGGCAGTAAGGTTACAATCGGTGAAACCATAGAAATCGAAGGCAGTGCGGATAAAATCCCTTATGCCCATATAGATGCAAACGAATCAGGCTCGACCCTCAGATTTTTAATCCCCGTTGCCGCTTCTGTTGCGGAGAAATCCCATTTTATCGGCGGCGGCAGATTGCCCCTTCGTCCTCTCGCTCCTTATCATAATATGTTTGAGACCTACGACCGCGGCGAAAATGAGCTTCCCCTGACCGTCGGCAGTCTTAAAGGTAACAAATTCAGGATTTCAGGAGGTATCAGCTCTCAGTTCATCACGGGCATTCTTCTTGCTATGCCTCTTTTAAAGGACGGGTTTCTTGAAATAGAAGGTGAGCTTCAGTCGAAGCCTTACGTTGATATAACCATAGATGTTATGAGCCGATTCGGCGTTACGGTAACCCATAAAAATTATAATGCTTTCACCACAAGCGGCGAATACCGTCCGACTCGGTTTGAGGTTGAACAGGATTGGTCCTCCGCTGCCTTCTGGCTTGTGGCAAACGCTCTGGGTAGTAATGTTTCCTGCCGTGGGCTTTCCGCTAAAAGCTGTCAGGGCGACCGAGCCATCTATGAGCTTATTGAAAAAAGCGGTATTTCTTTCGGAGAAAATTTCCGCACTTTAGGCGGCAGTCCTTCAAAAATCACCGTTGATGCCGCACATATCCCCGATTTGGTTCCGATTTTATCGGTTTTCGGCTCTTTTTGCCGCGGCGGTATGATAATTAAAAATACCGAACGACTGCGGCTTAAGGAAAGCGACCGGGTGGAGTCCACAGCGGCGTTTATCACTAAACTCGGCGGTAAGATTAAAATATATGACAACGAAATGCACATAGGTGAGGTTGACAGCTTTAAAGGCGGTTGTACCGTATCGTCCTACGGCGACCACCGCATTGCTATGGCGGCGGCAATAGCATCTACCCGTTCGGATTTACCTGTAGTAATTGAAAATGCCGACTGTGTATCTAAATCATACCCCGCATTCTTTGCGGATTTTATAAAAACCGGAGGTGTTGCAGATGAACTCAACATGGGGTAATAACATAAGACTGTCCGTATTCGGCGAATCCCACGGCAGGGGTATCGGCGTTGTTATTGACGGGCTGAAAGCAGGGGTTCGTCTTGATTTTGATAAAATAAAAATACATTCAGCAAGGCGTGCTCCCGGTAAAAATAAATATTCCACACCGCGACTCGAAGCCGATGAGTTTGAGCTTTTGTCGGGCTTCTTTGAAGGTCGTACCACAGGCGCTCCCCTTTGCTGTTTTATCGGCAATACCAACACAAAATCCGAGGATTACGGCAAAATGAAATCCCTTATGCGACCCGGTCACAGCGACTATCCCGCTTATGTTAAATACAACGGTTTCAACGACATCCGCGGCGGCGGTCACTTTTCGGGCAGGCTGACGGCTCCTCTTGTTATTGCCGGAAGTATCTGCCGTCAATACTTAAAAGAAGTATACGGAATTGATATATATGCTCATATTCTGCAGATAAAAAACGTCTGCGACATCCCCTTCGATACGGTAAAGCCTGCCGATTATTCCTCTCTTTATGAGAAGGAATTTTGCACTCTTGACGACAGCATTGCCGAGGAAATGAAGCAGGTTATTGAAGCGGCAAGGCTTGACGGCAATTCCGTAGGCGGAGTCGTAGAAGGTCTTGTCACAGGACTTCCCGCCGGAGTTGGCAACCCTATTTTCCATTCGGTTGAAAGCATCCTGTCATCACTCCTTTTCTCTATTCCTGCCGTAAAGGCGGTTGAGTTCGGAGAAGGCTGCGGAGTAGCCCTTATGACGGGCGAGGAGTGTAATGACTGCTACTGCTACGAGGGCGAAAAGGTGCAATGCCTTACCAACAATAACGGCGGTATCACAGGTGGCATCACAAACGGTATGCCCATCAGCTTCAAAGCAACCTTCAAGCCCACTCCTACCATTTCCAAACCCCAGCAGACTGTGGATGTGACGGCAAAATCCGAGTCTGTTATCGCCGCAGACGGCAGACATGACCCCTGCATTGTGCCTCGTGCCGTGGTAGTCGCTGAAAGCGTTGCCGCCATAGGTCTTCTTGAAGCGATAGGAGGATGCAGTAAATGAATCTGGAAGAAACCCGAAAAGAAATTGACGAAATAAATAAAGAAATGCTAAGGCTGTTCCAAAGAAGAATGGACTGTGCCATTTCCGTTGCAGAATATAAAAAAGAAAACGGTATGGCTATTTTCGACAGTAACCGCGAAAATCTGATTATAGAAAAAATGTCCTCTCTGGCAGAGGATAAATACAAACCCTATACGGTAGATTTTTTCCGTAATCTGATGGCTATAAGCCGCGACTGGCAGGCCGCCCTCTTAAGTGACCCTGCCTGCACACCCGTTCCCCGATTCGTGGAAACCGTCTCCCCCACACGGATAATCTATCAGGGTACCTCAGGGTCCTATTCCTCCGAGGTTCATAGCCTGTGCTTCCCCGATACCCAAAGCTCCTGCGTAAAAACCTTTGAAGAGGTATTTGTGCAGGTTATGGAAAATGAAGATATTTTCGGTATACTTCCCATTGAAAACTCATCAACGGGTACAATTACCGAGGTCTATAACCTGCTGGTCAGATATAAGCCTTATATTACGGCTGAAAAAATAATAAAAATTGACCACAAGCTGATTGGAAAACCGGGTGCAAAAATTGAGGATATAACAGAAATTTTTTCTCACCCGCAGGGTTTTTTGCAATGCAGCGACTACCTGTCCACTCTGCCCGGTAAAATCCGTCAGACCCCTTACTACAATACAGCAATAAGTGTAAAAAGAGTAGCTGAGTCCGAAGGTATGCAATACGCCGCCATCGGAAGCGAAGTAGCGGCGAAGCTCTACGGGCTTGAGATTTTAAAGGATAATATCAACAACAATGACCATAACTATACCAGATTTATAATTATCTCAAAAAATCCCATTATCCCCCGCCGGGCAAAAAAGGTCAGCGTTGTTTTCGGTGCGGCTCACGAAAGCGGAGGTCTTATGAGATGCCTTCGTGCCTTCGCAAAAAAGGAACTGAACCTGATTAAATTAGAGTCCCGCCCCCATCCCGACAACCCATGGCAATATATGTTTTTTGCCGATTTTGAGGGAGATTTCAACAAATCCGACATTTCGGACATTCTCCCCTTCATAATGCAAGAAACCACCGAATTTATATTTTTAGGAAACTACGAGGAGCTGTGAGAATTTCAACAAGCTTGAACTTCTCACAGCTAAGCTTGCCTTTACGGGCAAGTTAAGTTACCTTTGATAGTGAAGCTCGCTCCGTAAGTTAAGTGACACCGAAATCTATTCTTATATTGGCGGAGCTTATGCAAGCGACCGAAGGAATACGCAGAAGCTTTGCCTGACAGCGAAGCGGCAAGCTTAACTTCACTTTTTGCCAACAGCAAAAGCTTCACTGAAAAAGCCCATCAAGCTTATTTACATTTTACACTAAAGTTAGTATGAAGTCTATATTTATTTTTAGTGTTGCACTTAATATTATAATCTGCCCTCCCTTGCATAAAGGGAGGAGAGCCGCGTTAGCGGCAGAGGGATATTCCGCAAATGCAAAATAAAAAGGCAAAAAACACTTGACAAAATTTTCTTTATGTGATATACTGATACTTGCGGGAGCTCGTGTGACGGGCTGAGAGGGCGATATATCGCCGACCGATGACCTGATTTGGATAATGCCAACGTAGGAAATTTTTATTGAGGCACTTCTTTGTCAGAAGTGTTATTTTTTTTTGCGTTGTCTGCATCCTGAAATTTTATTTTAAGGAGCGAACGAAAATGAAAACAAAAAAATTAGTCGTATCGGCAATGCTTATTGCCATCGCCACGGTGCTGTCTTTTATACAGCCCTTCAGCCTGCCTTTCGGCGGGGGGATAACCTTAGCCTCCATGATGCCCGTAATAATTATTGCATATATGTACGGCATTAAATGGGGCTGTCTTTCCGCCTTTGTGTACAGTCTGATACAAATTGTACTCGGTATAAAAACCGTTTCCGCCTTCTTCCTGCCGGGAGAAGGTCAGATGAGCTTTATATCAGCTCTTTTAATCTGTCTGATTGATTATATCCTCGCCTATACGGTTTTAGGCTTTGGCGGAATTTTCAAAAACAAATTCAAAAACGACCTTGCCGCCATTACCGTCGGCAGTATTTTCGCCACCTTCTCGCGATACATACTGCATATAATATCGGGAGCTGTCTTTTTCGGGTCATGGGCAGAATGGTTTTTCACTCAGGAAGGCTTTTATGCTGTGGGAGCTCATATAATGAACACCTTTTCGGGCAGTAGCCTTGCTTTGGTTTATTCAGTATTCTATAACGGTCTTTATATGATTCCCGAAATCATAATAACCTCCGCCTTAACACCCTTAGTATACAGGAGCTTGAATTTCCGCAGGAATTTCAGCTAAGCTTGCCAACGGCAAAACACCTCACTTTGACAGCAACTTTATTTTTGCTGTCGCACGGTATTATGGCAGGCTGCGGATGCTTTTCCTACGGAAAATCTACTGTTATAAGCACACAAACAGGGACTGATTAATCAGTCCCTGTTAAAAATTCTTTAATTTTCTCAAGATGCTTTTCCGCCGCTTCTCTTCCCAGACTATAGACGTTTTTTATCTCCTCCGGATTTTTCGAGGTTCTTCCTATGGGAAGGGGCGCTTCGGGGCGGATTACCACTATCTCGCCTTTTTCTTCTTTTTCATTTATGTATCTTACGGTTTCGTTGTACATTATGTGACGGTGAGCCATCGCTTCTGTAAATCTAGGATATTTCCCGAACACCGGTTTCATAAGCGGTAACAGCTTATTGGGTCCTTTTACATAGTCTTTCGGTTGCGTTAATACTACAACATTTCTGTCATAACCCAAGCCTTCAAAATATTTCAAGGGAATGGAATCTGCAATACCGCCGTCAAGGAGTTTTTTTCCTTCTATCTCAACAATTCTCGAAGCAAGAGGCATAGATGCCGATGCTCTCATCCATTCCAAAACATCGCAGTCCCCATCGTCACAATTCTTATAAAGAGCCTCACCTGTTTCCATATCGGTACACACCAGATAAAATTCCATAGGATTTTTCCTGAAGGTATCCCAATCGAAAATATCTAATTTATCCGGTATTTCATGATAACAAAAATCCGCACCGAACATATCTCCCGTAGTTATAAGAGACCAAAGGCTGCAATATCTTTTATCCCTGCAGAATCTCAGATTATATCTTAAAACCCTGCCCGGCTGTCCCGATTTTAAGTTGCACCCGAAGGCTGCTCCGGCCGAAACTCCCACGCAGCCGTCAAAAATTACATTATTTTCCATTAACACATCAATTACTCCTGCGGTGAACAGTCCTCGCATAGCACCGCCTTCAAGTACAATACCTGTTTTCATATTCCCATCTCCGATAAAAATAATCTGTTATATATTCCATTATAATACAAAATTAAAAAATTTTCAAGTATATTTAAAAGTTTATTGACAATATTGCGGGTTTCCTTTATAATATATTTAGAGAAGGTGATTATATTGACTCTTAAAGAGCTTGAAATAGGAAAATCGGCAACAGTTACCGCCGTTGGCGGTGAGGGTGCACTCCGTCAGCATCTGCTGGATATGGGTCTGATACCCGGCGCCTGCGTTACGGTAGTCAAATATGCTCCAATGGGCGACCCCGTGGAAATTCTGATTCACGGCTATGAGCTTACTCTGCGACTTGGCGATGCAGAAAAAATTGAAATAACCGGATGTAATCCGGAGGCTACCCTCAGCGAAACGCCTGTCAAAAAAATAAAAACCGGTCATCCCGGTCTGGGCGAGGAAGGTAAATTCCACGTAAAAACCAAGGAAAAACCCTTGCCGAAGGATGAGCTTTTGACCTTTGCTCTGGCAGGTAATCAGAACTGTGGAAAAACCACTCTGTTTAATCAATTGACAGGTGCAAACCGCCACGTAGGCAATTTCCCCGGTGTTACTGTTGACAGGCTGAGTGGCGAGGTTAAGGGTTATCCCTATGTGTCCATTACCGACCTGCCGGGAGTGTATTCCATGTCTCCCTACAGCAACGAGGAAATCGTCACCCGCAAATTTATTATAAACGAAAAGCCCTGCGGTATTATAAATATCGTAGATGCCACTAATATTGAACGTAGCTTATACCTTACTATGCAGCTTTTAGAGCTGGATGTGCCTATGGTATTGGCGGTCAATATGATGGATGAGATGCGCGGCAACGGCGGTGGAATACACATTAACGAAATGGAAGCTTTGCTCGGTATTCCCGTAGTTCCCATTTCAGCCTCTAAAAACGAAGGCGTAGATGAGCTTATACGTCACGCCGTTCACGTAGCACGATACCACGAAAAGCCTGTTGAAAAGGATTTTTGCACTAAAGACAGTGCCTTGCATCGCTGTCTCCACAGTATTATGCATCTGATTGACGACCACGCTGCGGCGGCAGGACTTCCCCTGCGATTTGCCGCAACCAAGCTGGTTGAAGGCGACAGTCTCATCGCCGAAATTCTTTCTCTGACGGAGAGAGAAACCGAAATTATTGAATATATAATCGGTGATATGGAAAAGGAGTTGGATACCGACCGTGCCGCCGCCATAGCCACTATGAGATTTGATTTCATTAAAGGCGTTGTCAAAGAAACCGTTACCAAACCCAAGGAAAGCCGCGAGCATAAAAACAGCATAAAAATCGACAGGCTGTTGACGGGTAAATATACGGCAATTCCTATGTTCGTTGCCATAATGATACTGATATTCCACCTGACCTTCAACGTCATCGGTGCCTGGTTGCAGACGGGTCTTGAGTTTGTGATAAACCACGTAACCGATTTTACCTCGCGGCTGTTGGTAGCCTGGAACGTAAACGAGGTTATAAGCTCCCTTGTAATAGACGGTATTTTTGGCGGTATCGGCAGTGTGCTGAGCTTCCTGCCGGTTATAATAGTTCTCTTTTTCTTCCTGTCTCTTCTGGAAGATACGGGTTATATGGCAAGGGTTGCTTTCGTAATGGATAAGCTGCTCCGTAAAATCGGTCTTTCGGGACGCAGCATCGTACCTATGCTTATAGGCTTTGGCTGTACCGTACCCGGTGTTATGGCAAGCCGCACCCTGCCCTCTGCCCGTGACCGTAAAATGACTATAATTTTAACACCCTTTATGAGCTGCTCTGCGAAGCTTCCCATATACGGATTTTTTACAGCGGCATTTTTCCCCGGTCACGGCGGTCTTGTGATGACCCTATTATATTTTGCAGGTATAGCGGTTGCCATACTGACAGCACTTATCGCCAAAAACAGTATTTTCAGAGGCGAAGCCGTTCCCTTTGTAATGGAACTTCCCAACTATCGCCTGCCCGGAGCAAAAAACGTGGGACTTCTGCTGTGGGAAAAAGCAAAGGATTTCCTTATGCGTGCCTTTACGGTAATTTTCGTGGCAACCATAATAATCTGGCTATTGCAGAATTTCAATCTGCAGCTGCGTATGACTACCGATTCCGCCGACAGTATTCTGGCGAAAATAGCAGGGGTTACAGCACCGATTTTCGCACCCCTCGGTCTGGGTGACTGGAAAATCTCCACCGCTCTTATTACAGGCTTTATGGCAAAGGAAAGTGTTGTTTCCACCCTGACGCTTCTCTACGGAAGCACTGCCGCCATAACCTCAGCCCTCTCCCCCTTATCCGCCGCCGCATTACTTGTGTTCTGCCTTCTTTATACGCCCTGCGTAGCGGCAGTTGCGGCAATAAAACGCGAGCTTGGCGGCAAATGGGCAATATCCGTAGCCTTAGGTCAATGTATAATCGCCTGGCTTTGTGCCTTTATAGTAAAGCTCGTCGGTATGATATTTATTCTTTAAACGACATCAAAAGAGGCTGCGGCAAAATTGCCGCAGCCCTTTTATTCCCATTTTTCCCATATTTCAGGACAATAACCTACCGTTGCCTGTTTTCCGTTTCTCACTATTGGCGTTTTGAAAAACCTCGGATTTTCCATCAGCTTTTCTATCTTTGCCTCATCTCCCGCCAGATATTTCACTATAACCGAATCTTTATTTTTTTCATCTATAAGTCTTTCAATATCCCTCACAGCATTTTTAACGGACATAAGCTCGCCGCGGCTCATGGAATATTTAGGCAAATCTATTAACTGATATTTAATCCGCCGTTCCTTAAAAAACCGTTCCGCCTTTTTCGTATCAAAGCATTTGGATTTCCCGAAAATCTGTATATTCATAGCCTTCTCCTTTAAAATTTCGCACGAAGCTCTACCACCTTACCCAAGATGGTAATGGGTAAAGCCGCAATTTCTTCTTTGGTATAAAACATAGGTGCGTAGGTCGGGTTAAAGGAAACCAGACTTATACCGTTTTCGTGTTTGGAAAGCTTCTTAATGGCAACCTCATTGCCGTTAACGCACACGATTGCGATTTCACCGTTTTGCACATCCGACTGACTTCTTATTATCACCACATCCCCTTCGCTTATCTTAGGCTCCATACTGTCACCCTTGACGCGAAGTCCGAAATATTCACCGCCCGATGCCATCTCCGAGGAAATCTCCTCGTAATCCACAATTTCTTCTATCATATCAATAGGTATACCCGCCTTCACATATCCCAGCACAGGAATTCTTATCCCCTTTACGCTTGTAAGCGGAGAATCGCTTGTACCTAAAATATAATCTATACTGCACCCAAAAAGCTTTGATATTTTCTTAAGAAAGTGCATATCAATCTTTCTGTTGCCGTTTTCCCAGTTGGATATGGTATTCTGTGCTACCTCCAGCTTTTTAGCCAGCTCCGCCTGATTCATATCGTTCTGTTTTCGTAAAAATCTCAATCGGTTCATAAAAATCTCCATTCCGCCGCCATACGTCGGCACAAATACTAATCAGAGTTCTCTTATCCGTATGGCAAGGAATGATAAGAGATTTTTACGCCATGTGCGTATCTTCGCGAATGCTAAGAAAATTTCGCACGGGCAATTAAATCCGCCGGAGGCATAAAGTGAAAGGAATTTTCACGTTAAACCTTCCCTTGCATATATCAATTATATTCTATCACATAAAGAGATAAAAGTCAACACATTTTTACAAATTTCTTCATTTTTCTCTCATTATGGAATTTATAAGATATAACTATTATATGACTTATTCTGCTGAAATAAGAGATTAAAATAAACCTTTTATTTTATTTATTTAAAATTTTTTCGGCATTTTTATATAAAATTTTATTTAATATTTCTTTATCCTCAGTAAGAGCCTTTAGTCTGAGAAGCTCATCACGTTGGCTATCCCAGGGGGAATCTGTTCCGAAAAGAAGTCTGTCTGCACCGTGTTTTTCAAGAATTTTCAAAAACTGCTCCCTGCTGTAGTATCTGCTTCCCATTGAGGTATCAAAATACAAATTTTTCCCCGCCAGACGGTCATACACCTCGTCCCACATAAGATGCCCGCCTAAATGTGCCGCAATTATCGTACCCGTATCAATGCTCTCCATCAGCCGTGACAATCGCTCCGGTGTGCAATGATAAGGGGGTTCAAACCCTATATCCAGCCCTGCGTGAAGCATCACCGTAAGCCCTTTGTCAAAAAGCTCGTCAAACACTTTAAAATACTCAGGAGCGTCTACGAAAAAATCCTGATAATCGGGGTGCATTTTCACTCCCACAAAGCCCATAGCCTTGATTTCCTTTATAGTATCCTTATAATTTTCGTCCTTAGGATGAAATCCTGCAAAGGCTTCTATCCTGTCGCTTTGACACTCCGCTGCCCATTTGTTGACGGTTTTCGTCTGTGACGGTTTTGTCAGAACCGGCTGAATTACAGCCTTGTCAATTCCCGCCTCGTCCATAGAACGGAGCAGCTCCGCCGCCGTTCCTCTTAAAAAAGCCTTAACCCCACCTTGCTTCTCCAAGCTCGAAACAGCCTTTTCAGCCAAACTGTCAGTAAAAATATGTGTATGAAAATCTATTACCATTTCCGTCTCCTCCTTCTATTGCCACCCTTTTATTCAAGCGTTCCGCCACGCCCCGAAGAGGCGTCTTATTGCCGTAAGGCAACATATCGCCTGCGACAGCATATATCGCATTCACCCTCGCCCCCTTGCCTGAAGGGGGCTGTCAGCGCAGCTGACCGGAGAATTTATTTTTTTCGGTAGAATTCCAAATTAATTTCCTTTCACCTTTCTGTACACCGCCAATGCCACAAAACATTCGGCAAATATCACCATTCCGCTTTCAAGCATAAACTCTTTTAAGATAAATTCACCGTAGCTGTGACAGCTTCCCGCAATCGACTTTATAATAAGTGCCGCGCCCACGGCAAAGCATATCGAAATTAAATATAAAGGTATATTTTTTTTCATTTTATTCATCTTCCTCCATAAAACTTTCGCCTTTATATTTAATTTTACTATAAAATTCGCAATTTTGCAACAGTAAATTTTTATATAATCAGGTTTTTTACGACAATTAATTTCTATTTATTTCTATTTATGTAAAAATATTGTAATTTACGGCAGAATAAGGCCGATGGTTTTTCCTTGAAAATACGCTGAATTTACCTTATAATATAACTATAAAAAATAAAGAGAGGTTTGAGGCAAAATGAATAAAACTTTGTTAATTTCAAAAAACATAAGAGAAAAGGATTTAAGACTTGATTATTACATAATTCAGGAAAAATATATTGATATATTGAATAATATTTCCACCACCGTATACGGCGTAGAGGTTCTGCAAACCACAGGCGGCGACGAGGATAGTGTAAAAAAACGCGCCATTCATAACATCACTCACAACAAGGAAATTATGTCGGAATTTATACATTTTCTGAGCGATAACGAAGTAACCCCCTTCCAGCTCTATGACATCGTGGCAGAAAAAGTGGATGAAGACTATTTCCTGGAAAAATTAGCTTAAGCTCCTGCATACAAATACCCCATAAAAAAACCGTCTCGCGTGTCCTGCGAGACGGTTTTGTTCTTCTTTTACAGCTCGTCGATGAATTTTTTAATTCTTTCAAGAGCTATATTCAAGTTGTTTATGGAATAGCAATAGGATACACGGATAAAGCCTTCTCCGCTTTCGCCAAGGGCTGTGCCGGGGACTACTGCTACCTTCTGGCTGTAGAGCAGTTTTTCGCAGAATTCCTCGCTTTTCATTCCGAATTTCTTAATTGACGGGAATACATAAAACGCACCGCGAGGCTCAAAGCAATCAAGACCCATTTTTCTGAAGGCATCTACTACTACCTTACGTCTGTAGTTGTATTCCTCTTTCATTTTTTCAATATCCTCATCGCCGTTTTTAAGTGCTTCAATAGCCGCATACTGGCTGGTTGTAGGTGCACTCATAATAGCATATTGGTGTATCTTCGTCATTGCCTGTATAATTTCCTTCGGACCTGCGGCAAAACCAAGTCTCCAGCCTGTCATGGCATAGCTTTTTGAGAAACCGTTAACCACTACGGTTTTTTCGTACATACCCGGCAGAGTCGCAATAGAGGTATGCTTCATTCCGTAGGTAAGCTCGCTGTATATTTCATCTGACAGCACCAGAATATCCTTATTCTTCAAAACCTCGACTATTTTTTCCAAATCCTCTTTCGTCATAATAGCGCCCGTAGGATTATTGGGGAAGGGCAAAACAAGGAGCTTTGTTTTCGGTGTTATCGCCTTTTCAAGCGCCTCCGCCGTCAGTTTAAACTCGTCTTTTTCTTCTGTTACAATAGGCACAGGCACGCCGCCCGCAAGAATTGTACACGGCTTGTAGCATACAAAGCTGGGTTCGGGGATTAAAACCTCATCACCGGGGTTGATTACGGAACGTATACAACCGTCAATAGCTTCACTTCCGCCTACGGTTACAAGGACTTGGTCGGCATTGTATTCCAACGAGAATTTACGGTTCATATAGTTACAGATTTCTTCTCTCAGCTCGGTTATACCTGCATTTGAGGTATAATGGGTGCTTCCCTTTTCAAGAGAATATATACCTGCATCACGGATGTGCCAGGGAGTAACAAAATCAGGCTCGCCTACACCCAGGGAAATTGCATCGGGCATTTCCGATACTATATCAAAGAATTTTCTGATACCGGAGGGCTGTATACTTCTTACGCTGTCCGACAGCATTTTTTCAATCATCATAAGGTAATCACCTGCCTGTCATCCCTTTCTTTATTTTCAAAAATCACACCGTGGTCTTTATACTTTTTAAGCACAAAATGAGTAGCTGTGCTGATAACCGCTTCCATTGGCGCTAAGGTTTCCGCTACAAAAAGTGCTACGTTTTTCATACTTTTACCTTCAATTATAACACAAAGGTCGAAGCCGCCCGACATAAGATATAAGGCTTTTACCTGAGGATATTTATAAATTCTTTCAGCCACCTTATCAAAGCCTTCACCCCTTTGAGGAGTTACCTTCAGTTCAATTACCGCCGTAACGTGGGTAGATGATGTTTTATCCCAATTAATCATAGCATTATAGCCCAGCAACGTTCCCTCATCTTCAAGCTCTTTAATTGTTTTTTCAACCTCTTGTTCCTCAATCCCCGTCATAACGGAAAGCTGCTCTGTTGACGTACGACAATCCTCTTCCAATATTTTCAATATTTTATTTGTATTTTCCATCATATCCTGCCTCCTTACAAGCCCTTATAATTGCATCCTTATCTTTGATTTTCTTTTTAAGTCGCGATATTTCTTCCCTGCAGGCTTCAATTTCTTTAATATACTTTTGCATTTCTGCTTCGGCGTTTTCACTCATTTTCAGTATATACTTATGTACCTCATCCTTGTTATAGCCTCTCACAGCTGTTTTTATCCTGCTTTCTGCCACGTTTGACGCCTCCCTGCAAAAAACTATATATTATAATTATATACCAAAACCAAAATTATGTCAATATTATAGACAAATTTTCTGCAAAAAACAGGGGCTGTTTAAAAAGTCCCACTAAAAATCGAGGATGAATGCCGTGTACTGTTAAGGACAGTTACCGAAAATAGTATAACGAGCATTGCGAGGTCAAGAAGTAAGAGATAAGACTGTAAAAAGTTTTATCTCTTTTTCTTGTATAATATAATAAAATATTGACAAAATACTACTACAGTAGTATAATTATTATGGGGTTGTAGCTCTGTTAATTCTATGGAGGTAATAACATGATCTTATACCATGGAAGCGAAAGAATAGTAGAGTTCCCAATTTATGGGAAGAGTAATTCACATAACGATTATGGTAGTGGCTTTTACTGTACTGAAAATAAAGAACTTTCGAAAGAGTGGGCCTGTGTAAATAATAAAAATGCTTTTTCCAATATATATGAACTCAACCTTGAAGGTCTTAATATTTTACAACTAAATTCAAAAGAGTATACATTACTAAATTGGTTAGCAATACTCATAAAGAATAGAACTTGTTGGGAAAATAGTGCATTATCAGAATTAACGCAAAAATATATATCTGAAAACTTTATGATTGATATTTCTATGTATGATGTTATAGTTGGATATCGTGCTGATGATTCATATTTCTCCTTTGCTCAAGATTTTATTTCAGGTGAAATATCATATCGTCAACTTAAGCAAGCAATGTCTTTTAGTAAGTGTGGTGAACAAATAGTTCTTACAAGTGAAAAAGCATTTCAACAAATCAGATATATTTCGAGCACCTTAGTTGATGCATCTGTCTACTATAAAAAGAAAAAGGAACGAGATAAAAAAGTACGAAAAGACTATATCCAAACAAAAAATGAACGGCTCATACCTGACGAAATGTTTATAGTTGATATTATGAGGAAGGAAATAAAACAGGATGACAAACGCTTACGATAAAAATTACTTACATCACGCCCAAAAGAATTTTGGTCATATGATTGATTTTGCTGTTAATACTTGTAATTATAATATAGATGAATATTTTGATATGTTTTTAGCATCAAATATATGCATACAATATGAAGTAGGTAATCCTGCATATATAGTAGGAAAAACCGGATGCGAACTTGCACGTATGGTTATTTTTGAGATTAAAAATTCTATTATTGACGAAAAAGATGTATTGAATTTCGATAAATCCCCTGAATATTGGCTTGGATGGGCACTTAGTTACTATGTTTGGTTTAGAAATTATAAGTTCAAATATGTCTTATGCGCGATTTCTGCAAGCGAAATATTAAGAATGCATAATAATGCACAAAAAATGAACATTTCAAAATTTGTTTCTTTGTTAGATAAGATTATTGTGGAATATTATACACAAACACCACTAACAAGAATGAGAAACGTTTATGGTATTTCTCAATCAGAACTTGCTGAACGTTCTGGAGTCAATTTGAGAGTTATTCAAAGTTACGAACAACGGTTGAGGGATATTAATAAGGCTCAGCTTTTGATTGTTGCTCGCCTTGCTCAAGCATTGGATTGTCATCCAACGGATTTAATAGATAAATAATTAAAAACTAGGTTACTATAATCAATCATAGATTTATAGTACAACCTGTCCAAACATTATCTTTTATTTTTTTGCTGAAGATTGCGAAAAATGTAGAAATACAACGTAAAAGTATGCTAAATGTATTACCACGAAAGGATAAAATAATGATTGCCACAGTAACTCTGAAAAGATACATAAAAAAATGTGAAATTGTGTTAAATAATAAGGATTTGAAAGAGGCCGAAAAATTGCAAGATGAAGTTATAGCCACTTTAGGGAATGATATTAAGGGATTGAAAAATGGCTTATCAAACTATTCATTTGTATCAATTGCATCGTTTGCAGGACATACAACATGTTTAGGAGAAAAAGTAGATTTTTTAGGTGATCTAAAAATCATAAAAGAAAGACTAATTGTTGAACTTGAAAAAACAGAAGCTGATTTAGGAAATGATATGACAATATCAAAAAAACAAAATAAAATTTTCGTCAGCCACACTCCCATTGAATCTCAAGAAGCGCTTGCAGTAATTGAATTACTTGAATCAATCGGACTTTCTGAAAAAGATATTCTTTCAACATCTGTTTCAGGATATCAAGTTCCGATAAATCATAACAAATACGAGTATATAGCTCAAGAATTTGAAAATAATAATATGTTTGTAATATTTCTACTTTCAAACAATTATTATAAAAGCATTGCTTCTTTAAACGAAATGGGTGCAACTTGGATTTTGAAAAATGAATATACTTCCATTCTCCTTCCAGGGTTTACTTACAAACAAATAACAGGTGCGATTGATCCATGTAAGGTTGGGATTAAACTAGATGATAATATAGAAGAAGTTAACTCAAGACTAAATGAACTAAAAGATTTATTAATTGATCTTTTTAACATCCCATCAGTATCAACAACAAAATGGGAGCGTATACGAAAAACTTTTCTTAATAAAGTCAGCAATAACGCGACTAAGAATAATGATATTGATAATGTGCTTTCCAAGTTTATGGAATCCGGAACTGATATTACAATAAAAACAATAATTTCTCTTGGGTATGATGAAACAAAAGCAAATAACATTCTTGAACAATTGCTAAAAAATAATTATATAGAAAAAAGCCGCTATGGACGATATAGATGGAAAAACATCTAATCCAGAAACTTTTTTACGAAAGGAATATAAAATGATACTAATACATGATATGCTAAAATCGGATCCATATAGATGTGTAGAAGGTGACCAATTCTACATAAATAAAGAAGATTTTTATAATGGAGTATATGTTGAACCTTCTAGCACATTTTTACACAATGTAAAATTAAAAACCGAGCAGGGCAACAGTGCTATTAAGTTCTTTCATATTAATGGCTATGCTGGATGTGGAAAAACTTTGTTTGCTCATTATTTAATTCACGAATTCGGATATGATGATAGTTTTTTCTATGAATTTGATCAAGGTGAAGGGAAAAATTATTCACTAGATTTTGTAAAAAAACGAATGATACAACAATTAGCAGAACACATAACTTATGTTACTTGCAATAATCGTATGGTTTTAAAAAAGTTTGCACAAATTGGCAAAAAGATATACGGAGAAAGTAACGACTATGTGATGCTTTCAAAATTATTTTTTGACACATATTGGATTTCGGAAAAGAATTTTGGTATTTTTGATAATCAAGATTATGCAACAACAATTTCAATTATCGTAGACACTTTAAAAGAAATATCAGAATCAAAAGAATCGGATATAAATGATTCCATTAAGTTTTTGTTGTTCTGTGATTACTATTGGCGCTGTGCTGAAATTGTTTCCGGTCTATATGAATCAAGTGACAAAGTGATTTTTTGTTTACTTGATAATTTAGATAACCTAGAAAGAGAAGCTGCTGTCGATTTATATATTAATATTCATGATGTCATTCGTAAACTTACCGAAAATAGGATGAATAGTAGAAATAATGTAAACAATGAACTTATTCACCTAAAGTTTATTTATTTATTTCCTACTCGAGAAGTCACTAATCAGCGCCTAATTGATGGTCTTAGACGTAAAAATCAAGAAGACCTGCTTTCTACTCATGGTATAGTATTTTCTTTTGATATGGAAGAAAGTTGTACTCCTTTAGATAAGATTATCACTGGACGAAAAAAACATTGGTCCTCTTCATCTGTCCGAGATGAGGATATGAAAAAAATAGATGTTATTGAAAATTTAATGAAAATACCTTATGTACAAGGACAGTTTTCATCTTTATTAAATGGAAATTACGCTCATTGTGTGGATCGTATTTTAGATTTATATGTGGATATGCCAGAAAAAATTCAAGAATGCTTTGATATGCAATCAGACAATAGATATGGTACAGATTATTTGAATTGTTCAAAAGAGGGAGCACGCGGAATTCTGTTACGAATGCTTTTGGAATTATTCAAAAGTCGAAATATTTACGACAATCCAACAGATATGGATGAGTCCAACAAGTTCAATGTTAACGGTAAACTAGGATTAAGAGAATTAAATAGCCAAGCATCACAAGAAATGTATTATGTGTCTACATCTAGACTTTTACTTACTTTCATAAGAGAAGCAAGAAATAAGCGTGTTAAAATTAATCATTTATTTCGTTGTTTTTCGGATATTGAAGGTACGGAAATTTGTAGGTATCTTTATGCGCTTAGCGAAAATATTCGAGATACATGGAGACGACTTATAGTATTTACTTCTCATATACCTCATTCAATCGAAGATTTATATAATCAATTTGAAAAATTCCGTAATAACCCATTGTTGGATGCTACTGAATTTTCAGAGATAGAAATTTGTCTTTCAGGTGATACATATATTGGAATGGTTGTTCCCAATTTTGAATTTTATCTTAGCAGAATAGATATGGAAGCGAATATAGATGCATATCCGCCTCTATTTGGAAAAAAAAGCATTTTAACCATTCACGGTGAAAGACAATGTATGCATTCTATAGAAAGAGTAGTTAAATCTATTGAAAATTGTGCATTTGAAATATATAAATTTGATAAGGAAATGATTAATAAATGCATTAATGAAAATTCTATTAATTATGTGAATAATCTTTTTGTATCAAGTCACTCAAAAAAGAGTGCTAAGCAATCACATTTATCAAGAATTATTTTTTCGCATATATCATATATTGAACGTTTCCGACGATATCTTCTGTATTGTGAAAATAAAGGTGGAGACAAAGAGCTTTCGGAAGATATAGCAAAGACAAACAAGAGACTTATTAGTTATATTTTGCGATACTTGGCTTTATTTGACGCAGAACCTTTACTGGGGCAACATTACTCGCTGCTTTCCAACGAATTCTTGCCTAAAGATTATGAGGATGGTATAACACAAAAAAGGACTTGTAAAGATATCATAGATCTTACGCAAAATCCTATGTTTAAAGCAAATCAATCTATTTGTAGGATGATACAACGTGGATATCAAGATCAAAAAGTTGCCCAAATGCAACTTTTATCAGAAATACAAAATATACATAATGCAGAATACAAAATCAT
>JAZSKI010000005.1:0-15209 GCA_045534775.1 Clostridia bacterium
AATAAAAATTGACCGTCGGTTTTCGGCGGTCAATTTTATTTGCAATACAAAAACAAATTCCCCGCAGGCGATGCCCGCATCGTCCTGCGGAAAATTTGCTTGTTAAAATTTCTCAAAATATTTTGTATGTTATAATATGTCCTTCAGCTGTAGTGCGGTCTCTGCCGTAGCATCGGCTTTTTTAAGCTCCTCCATCTCACCGAAGCCGTAAAGGACTCCTACGGCGGTGACTCCTGCTTTTTTTGCTCCTTCTATATCAAACCTCGTATCTCCGACCATTACGGTTTCCGATTTATCGAGACCGAATTTGTTTATAATATCCTCAATCAGCATATCCTTTTCCGTCTCAGCTTCTTCAAAGCTTACGCCGCGGACGAAGGTGAAATAGTCGCTGATTTTCAGGAAATCCAGCACCGTTTCCGCAAATTTCTGCGGTTTGCTGGTAGCTATATACATCTTTCCGCCCCCGCTTTTAATATAGCTAAGCAGTTCTTTCTCACCTTCAAAAAGACTGTTTTCATATACCCCTTTTTCAGTATAGTATTCACGGAAAAGCTCCACCGCCCTATCCCCTTCACTGCGGTTCATACCGTAGCTTCCCATAAAGGTATGAATAAGGGGTGGTCCTATGAATTTTTTAAGCTCCTTGCGGGATTTTACTTCTATGCCCATAGCCTCAAGAGCGTATTTTACTGCGTTTGTAATTCCGCAATAGGAATTGGACAGGGTTCCGTCCAGGTCAAATATTATATGCTTATATCTCATTTTTTCATCCTCCGAAATACCACGTATCAAACCACATCAACGCATTTTTCATATATTCCTTTGGCACCTCAAAGCCTGATATGGCAGGATAAAACATTATAAACAGTCCCACCACCGCTACGGCGAACGTCACTGCCGCCATCTTGAAATATGACGGGTTCATAAGCTTTTTCAATTCTCTTGCCACATATACCGTTATCAGTATTATAAAGGGCAGGGCTGTGAAATAGTGGTAAATAAAAACTACCCTTTTAACACCTACCCACGGCAGATACTGCGACAGATATCCGATAAAAATCAGCATCGGCAGATAAAGTGCTTCCTTGCGTTTCCCTGCGGCAAAGACTATCATCGCCGCCGTAGCCGCCAGAGAACCCCACCAAATTGCAGGATTTCCAAAGGCCGAAATGCTCGATACCATGCCTTCCTTTGTGCCTTCACCCACAAAATACCAAACGGGCATTTTCATAACAGGCCATTCGTACCACATAGATTTAAAGAAATGGTCATCTTTAAGCTCTGAATGGTAGCTGAACATATTTTTCTGAATTTCAAAAATATCGAAAATATCTCTCGGACCCGTTTCCACAAAGGCGTAGGGCAAATAGGATACCCAATAAATCAGTATGGGAATTATCACAAAAAACAGCACGCAGGCTCCCATCAGCTTCGCCGCCGAAGAAAACGGTGACCGTTTTCTTTCAAGCAATAGCTTTATAAAGAATATCAGAGCAAGACCCACTCCGCCGTAGAGACAGGTCCATTTTGAGGCTACGCCCAGTCCGAAGAAAATTCCGCACCACATGAGGTATTTCAAGGCTTTGCTCATATTTTCCGTATAATCGGTTTTGAAAAACTTGAACATATGCAGATACATAAGCATAATGAAAAATACTGCGTAGGTATCTATGGTCGCTATTCTTGTCTGCGTGAAATGCATAAAATCAAACATCATCAAAAACGCCGCCGCAATCCCCCATTTTTCGTTGTCAAACAGCTCTCTCGCCAAAAGATACATAAGGGGAATAATGATAATCCCGAGAAAAATACCTGTAGATCTCCAGCCAAAGGGATTCATACCGAAAAGCGTAATTCCAAGCGACATTATGAGCTTTCCGAGAGGCGGATGCGTCCACTCATAAGCTTCTATGCCGTGGGTATATTCAAAGGCTGTCCTCGCGTGATATATCTCATCAAAATACGTTCCGTTTTTATAGGTAACGCGGTTTGTTGCCGAGCTTTGTTCGTCCTTCAGCTCTTTAAAATCCGCCGTATAATCCAGCCTTGCTCCGCTATGGTCAAAAAGGGCTATTTCTTTTATCTCCATATCGCTGTTTGCTCTCAGGGAAATATATTCGCCCCGTAAATCCGTTTCCGTAACCTGCCAGGCGAAAACCTCAAGGTTTTCCGTTTCAATCTCTTCGGAGTAATTAACTCCGTCCTTTGAGGCTCTTATTGTAAGCCCTTTATCTGCAGGCTTTATACCGTTGAACACCGATACCTGCGCGACCTCACTCTCACCGTTTATTTTCAGAATTATCTCCTGATTTTTATTAACCGTAACACCCCTTTGCGGAGTCGTACATTCGCCCGAATTTATAAAGGCTGTAATTCCGTAAAAAATGCACATACACAGAATTATAAGATTGCTTTTACTGAGGTTTTTTACGGGATTTTTCAGCAAATCCGCCGCCATTACAAGGAAGGCCGCTACCGATAATGCCGAGAGGATTTTAAAGCCTATGGCCGTTTCACTTATCCAGGGATAACCCGTTGTCATATCAAGGCTGAGAACCCACGCCGATGCCTCATAGACCACAAAGGTAAATATTACATAAAGCACCACCGTCAGCTTTTTCCCGTTTAACACATAGCTTACGAGAAAAAAAGCAAAAACGGGATAAAAGTATCTTTCGTGCATCTTAGCCGAGAGAACATACATCCCTGCCATCAGAAACGCCGCCGTATCAAAAACATTTTCTCTCTTTTTGCCGCCGAAATATACAGCGGCCGACAGGGCGGTTATCAGCAAAATAAAAATCGTAGACCAGGCGGCAAAGGTAAGACCCATAAACCCGCCGTCCATACCGATACCGTTACCTCCTGCAAGTCCGAACAGGTTAGGTGCGTTAAGGGTTGCCAGCTTATAAGATGACAGTGTTGAAGTATAAAGGTCAAAAATCCAGAGAGGATTAAGGTTTTTTGAAAAGGGCATCGCCGCCGCAAAAAAGACCGCTACGCCGCATACCGTCGCCAAAAGGGATTCTCTTATACCTTTTTTCCCTTCATCTCTCACCATTTCGATAATATTAAATAAATATACAGGGAAAACAATTACTGCCTGGGGTTTTATCAGAAGTGCCGCCGCGTACAGCATCGCCGACAGGTTATATTTTTTTCGAGTCAGGGTCATAAGAGCCAAAAGTATCGCCAGGGTGAATACGCTATCTACCTGACCCCACAGACACGAATCAAACCACACCATAGGATTGAAAATAAAGCCCACTCCCGCCACAAAGCCTGTTTTATTTTTCTCCCCTGCAAATTTATAAATAGCCACACCGCATAAAATATCACAAATCACGGATGGTAATTTAACCAGCACATAGTACGGAGGAGAGTTAAAACCCATATTAAACACATTTCTGACAGCTCCGATAATATAAAGCAGATACAAATATCCCGGCGGATAGTCCACAAAGCCGCCCGAGGTATAAAAATCGCCAAAGCCGTCTTTAAACAGTCGCTCCGACCAGCTTATAAAGCAGGACATATCCGTACCGTAGCCGCGGATGCTCGCCGCCGATATGAGCCTTATCACAAGCCCTGCAGCCGCAAGAATATATAAATATTTATCTCGCTTATCTTTTATAAATCGGGGGAATATTCCGCCCGAGACAAGCATTATAATTCCTGCCAATGTCAAACCTGCAAGCATGGTTTTCCTCCTTAAAAATCAAGTGCAAGAGAGAATCTCTTGCACAATAATTATGTATTATTCGGGTTTTGCCTTTCCATCAGGCTCAATATACAAGGGGCTTACGGAAATATCCTCGTAAATTCTTGTAATAGCCTCTGCACAAATTGGAGCTACCGATAATGTTCTGATATTATCAAGCATTTTTTCCTTTTTAAGAGGTACGGTATCCAGAACTACAAGCTCTTTAATAGCAGATTCTTTAATTCTTTCAATAGCCGGACCTGAAAGGATTGCGTGTGTACAGCAAGCGTACACCTCTTTTGCTCCTTTTGCTTTAAGTGCATTTGCTCCTACCGTAATTGTACCTGCCGTATCTATCATATCATCTACCATGATACAATATTTACCTTCAATATCGCCTATTATATTCATAACCTCAGCAACATTAGGTTTAGGACGACGCTTGTCCACAATAGCAAAGGGTACGTTAAGACGCTGAGCAAACTGTCTTGCCCTGCCAACACTGCCATGGTCAGGAGATACTATAACTACCTCCTCCATTACGTCCTTAAGACTGCGTTTAAAATAATTTGCCAAAAGCGGCAGACCATAGAGATGGTCTACAGGGATATTGAAAAATCCCTGAATTTGTGGTGCATGAAGGTCAAGTGTCAACACACGGTCGGCACCTGCCGTTGTGATTAAATCAGCCACTAACTTGGCAGATATAGGATCACGCGCTTTTGCTTTCCTGTCCTGTCGTGCGTAACCGAAATACGGGATTACTGCTGTGATACGCGCCGCCGATGCTCTCTTGAACGCATCTATCATTATTAGCAGTTCCATAATATTATCGTTTACGGGATTGCATGTAGACTGAAGCACAAAGACCTCTGAGCCTCTCACTGTTTCGTTAATGTTTACAAAAACCTCACCGTCACTAAAAGTCTTTACCTCGGAGTTTCCCAATGGAATCTGCAGTTTCGCCGCAATGTCCTTAGCAAGCTTTTTGTGTGAATTCCCCGCAAAAATTTTAATATTTTTTCCGTGGGTGGCTATCATTTAGATCACTCCCTTAAATGTAATACATATATAATTATACAATTTTTTCCTTTATAAGTCAATGTATAATTTATCAAAATTCTTTTGTCAAAACCCAGTTTTCTTTGTTAATCTGTCTGTTTCTTGCAACTGCCAAAGAATTTTCAGGTACGTTTTCCGTAATAGTCGACCCTGCCGCTGTGTAAGCACCGTCACCAAGCACTACAGGTGCTACCAGGTTTGTATTACAACCGATAAAGCAATTATTACCTATTACCGTACGGTGTTTTTTCTTGCTGTCGTAGTTAACAGTTACTGTTCCGCAACCGAAATTAACCTTTTCGCCTACATCGCTGTCGCCTACATAGGTCAGATGAGAAATCTTTGTACCTGTGCCTATGTTGGAGTTTTTAAGCTCAACAAAATCTCCCACCTTCACGTTATCGCTGACCTTGCAGTTCGGTCTGATATAAGCGAAGGGTCCTATATGCACGTTGTTACCTATTTCAGAATCACAAATCACCGAGTTTAAAATATCACAGCCGTCACCTATTTCGGCATCAGTGATATTACTTGCCGTAATTGTGCAATTCTCGCCTATGGTAACATCTCCACGAATAATACAACCGGGATAAAGCACCGTTTCCCTGCCGATTTTTACGTTTCCACCCAGGTAGGTGTTATCCGGGTCTATAATGGTAACACCCTCTGCCTGATGTTTTCTGCACAGTCTTTTTTGCATAATCTCCTGTGCCTGTGCCAACTGAATTCTGTCGTTAATACCCATAATTTCTTCGGGATTTTCAAGTGCATAAGCACCTACGTTATATCCGTTTTTAAGTAATATCTCTATAGTATCAGTCAGATAGTATTCACCCTGTGCATTTTCAGTTTTAATATCAGCGAGAGCCGCACGAAGCAGACCCGCATCAAAGCAGTAAAGTCCCGAATTTACTTCGGTTACCAGTCTCTGAACCGCTGTGGCATCCTTTTCCTCTACAATGGATTTTACGTTACCCTCTTCGTCACGGATTATTCTGCCGTAACCGTAAGGATTATCTAAAATAGCCGTAATTACCGTTGCGGAAAGTCTGTTGGCGTTATGGTACTCCATAGCCGCTTTTAAGGTTTCCGCCGTAATAAGGGGTGCATCGCCCGACAGGACAATTACGCAACCGTCATCGCTGATTTCGGGCATAGCGCACATAACCGCGTGACCTGTTCCAAGCTGTTTATCCTGAAGTGCATATTTCTTATCGGCGCCCAGACATTCCTTAACCTGTTCTGCCTTATGACCCACTACGGTAACTATATTGTCCATACCCGCTTCCTTTGTTGCGGAATATACCCATTTAATCAGGGGTTTAAAGCACACCTCGTGTACCACCTTTGATTTAGAAGATTTCATTCTTGTACCGGCACCTGCCGCAAGAATTATTGCTGAATTCTGCATTTCCTTACCTCCTATTTTTACTTCTATTAATATTATGCCATATTTTTAAAATTTTTTCAATAGTTATTTAAAAATATTTTTAAAAATATTTTTCAATTTTTCGGAATAACTTGAATATATTGCACAAAATGTCTTATTTTTTACATTGAACCCGGGTTTAATCTGTGATAAAATTATTAATATGATTTTGTTGTTAAAGGAGGAAAATCAATGAAACTCAAAATACTTATTCTTTTACTTATTTTAATTCAAACCTGCGCCTATGCCTATGAAGTTCCCGTTTGTATAAGCGTGAACGGTGAAAACATAAAAACCGAAAACTCCTTCCTGGAAAACGGCGTAACCTATGTGCCTCTGCGGTTTGTGAGTAACGCATTAGGTGCTGAGTCCGTAGACTGGAAGCCTGCGGAAAATACCGCGACAGTCGCTTTAGACGGTAAAAATATGGAATTTACCATTGGCAAGGACTATGCTGTGGTAGACGGGAAAAGGAAAAAGTTAAACGGTCCCGTAAGGCTTAAAAATTCGCGGACCTATCTGCCTGTACGGTTTATTGCAGAGGAAAGCGGGTCTGAGGTAATGTGGAATCAGCCCTGCTACCGCGTTGAGATAACTAAGGAAAATTACAGCGTACCGCAAGACGTCATTGAAGAAAAAAGCTACGATGACGAACATATTTACTGGCTTGCAAAAATTATCAGCAGTGAAAGTGGCGGCGAAAGTCTGGACGGAAAAATCGCCGTAGGTAATGTGGTATTAAACCGCGTTGAAAACGCGGCATTTCCCAACACCATCTACGGCGTTATCTTTGACCGGAATTACGGCGTACAGTTTCAGCCCGTTTTAAACGGAACCATCCACAATCCCCCTACTGGCGAATCCTATCTTGCAGCAAAGCTGTCCTTAGAGGGAGAAAATACCGCCGGGGAAAGTCTTTATTTCCTGAACCCGCGAAAGGCGGATAATTTCTGGATACCTAACAACAGAGTTTTCTATAAATCCATCGGCAACCACGATTTCTATCTCTAAGCACCGGGTTATTTGACCGCACCTTCCGCTACGCCTTTTACTATATATTTCTGCAGAAACAGGAAAATAATTATTATGGGGATTATTGAAACAAAAACCGCAGGGAATACAAGCTCCCACGGGTTACCGTACTGACCTGCTGTTATTTTGGCGAAATACAGCTCTAAGGTAAGTGTTCTCCATTCTCCGTTTCCTATTACCAGAAAGGGTAGCAGATAGTCGTTCCATATCCACATGGAATTTAATATTATAACCGTAACCGTTGTTGATTTAAGAAGAGGGAACACGATTTTGAAAAACATTTTGAATACTCCCGCCCCGTCAATCAGTGCCGCCTCCTCTAAGGATGACGGCACACTTTTTATAAATCCGTGATATAAAAACACCGACAGGCTGAGTCCGAAACCGCCGTACATCAAAATCAGTCCGAAAATATTTTTAAGTCCTATAGCTTCAAACAAGGTCAAAAGGGGGTACATTACCGCCTGGAACGGTATCAGCATTGATGCTGTAAAGGCATATAAAATTGCCGATGCCGCTTTGATTTTACTGCGCAGCAAAATCCACGCCGATACGGAAGAAATTATCACTATCAGCCCCACCGATACCGTCGTCACAAGTATGGTGATAAAAAGTGCCTGCCAAAATTTTATTTTTCCTGCCGCATTTATAATATAGCTTAAATCAAGGCTATCCGGCAACATCAGCGGCGAGGCTACGATTTCTCCGTGAGGCTTGAAGGAATTTATTATCAAAAATGCTATAGGTGCCAGTGCCAGTATTGCAAGTAAGGTAAGCACCGTATAGAGTATAGCTTTTTTCATTAAAATTCCACCTCTTTCTTTTTGGTAAACCTCATTTGTATCAACGTCACCGCCGCGATTATAATGAAGAAAATTACCGCCTGAGCCTGTGCCATTCCGTAATCAGGCGGCGAGGTATCTCTTACGGTACGCAAAATCTGCATGGCAAGAAGCCGCGTGCCGAAGTTACCGTCTGTTAGTGCTATATTCTGGTCGAGAAGCTTGAAGCTGTTTGCAAGGGTTAAAAAGAACACTACCGTTATGGCAGGCATCAGCATAGGCAGAGTTATGACTCTGAATTTGCGTATGGGACCTGCACCGTCCAGGTCTGCCGCTTCGTATAAATCGCCGGGAATTCCGTTTAATCCCGTAATATAGATTATCATCATATATCCCGACATTTGCCAGGTAGCAAGAATCACAAGTGCAAACAGAGCTTTGGTGTTATCCTGGAGCATATTATTTAAAAATTCCACAGGCAACACGCCCTTTTCTCCGAACAATATCCCCGAAAAGACGTTCTGAAATATAAACTGCCAGATAAAACCAAGAGCTAATCCTCCCAGCAAATTCGGCAGAAAAAATACAGTTCTGTAAACTCCCGCCCCTCTTGTTATTTTCGTTATCATAAGAGCAAGGGCAAGGGCTATAGCATTGACCGCCGCTACTGCAATTACGGTGAATTTCACCGTATAAAGGAAGGCATCTGTGAATTTTGCATTTTTAAATGCGTTTACATAATTTTCAAAGCCTACGAAGGAGCCAATAAAATCCCCACCGGCAAAATACGTTCCTCTCCACGAGGTGAAGGAAAAGATAACACCCATAAGAAAGGGTATAATTATTACCGCCAGGAAAAGAATTATCGCAGGTAACATAAGTGGTGCAAACCATCTTCTGTAATATTTAGTCAATTAAAATTCCGCCTTTCACTGAAGCTGACCTTTCATTTCCTTCCATTTAGAAACAGCAAAATCGGCAATTTCGTTATATTCCTTTTCCGTCCAATCCTTTAAAGTCAGATATTTTTCCATAATCTCAAGCCCGAAGGTATCTGCCGTAAAGCCTACGGGGGCACCCGAATAGGGGTTGGAAATTATGTCACCCGATTTCATATATTCTAAGATAGAGCTTCCCAGACTGTTATTTAAGGTAGTGGTTTCAAAATCGGCATTATACGGTATAAACGCCATATCCTCCGTAATAAATTTCTTTCCTGCATCGCTTGTGTTAAGCCATACCAGAAAATCCATCGCCGCCTGCTTTTCTTCGTCGGTTGCCTTGGCGTTTACGGCATAATAATTAGGAACATAAACAGGTATTGAACGCTGAAGCTTCTCAAGGGAAATATTTGTTTTTATATCCTTTTCCTCAAAGGGCATTTTTATTGGTATGAAGGTCAAATCCTCTGCTATTTCGCGGTTTGCCTTCTGAAGGTTGGTATAGACCCAGTTCCCTTGCTTTAAGAAAACCGCTTTTCCGCTTGCAAAAAGCTGAACCGAATTATCATATCCGCTTGTGGTGGTGTTGATAAACTCACTGCCTCTCTCAAGAGGACCGTTTTCTCCTGCCGCGTAAGAGGTTTTAAGGTCAAGGGTTTTTGCGTAGGCTATCAGCGCAGGCTTCAACCCTTCTATCTCCGCATCTGTGGCGGTTTTAGCCTCGCCGGGATTCTCAAACACCGTACTGAGTGCTATGTTTATAAGATGGTCGCCGTAGGTCCATTTTTCCGCCCCCGCCATAGCAAATACCCCTGTAAGACTATTTGTTTTGGTGCTTTTTTCCATCAGCGGATAGGTATTGCCTCTTAAGACCATTGAAGCAGTTTCATCATTTTTTATATAGGCATCAAGAGCTTTGACCACTGTTTCAAACTCTCTATAACTGCAATTCTTTAAATCCTGTAAAAATGCCGCAGAATAATCCTCGCCCACCAGTGCATCTATCATTTTTTTATCAACTATATAGCCATAACCTTCTACATTATAGGGTATTCCGTAGCTGTTGCTTCCGTCTGATGACAGTCGCATATTTTCGGGAATACTGTCTGCAAGCTCTTTGAATTCGGCGTTATCCGCCTGATTTAAGTCCCAGACAAAGCCGCCTTCCTCCCATTCGGTCAAATCGGAAACATTGGTAACGGAAAATATGGTAGGCTTGTTTTTTGAATTCATTTCCGCCCGCAGAGTATCTGAGGTATTTGCACCGCTACCCAGCGAAAATACCTTTACCCTCTTACCACGCTCTGTTTCATAAGCTTTAGCCGCCTCTTCCATAGCCTCCGCACTCTCGCCCTTTGTATTGAAAATATACACATCATAGTCCCCCGTTGTCGTGCCGCCGCAACCGGACAGACCTGTTCCCATTATAAATATTAAAGCTGTCGAAATAATTTTTTTAATCATATTCATTCCTCCTTTGAATGATATTTTAAACCAAAGCTCTCTTTAATATTCTCTAAAAATCAGATAAAAAAACAAGATAAAATTAAAAACATATCCGAAAACAAACCGCCTCTTGGAAATCAGACCAAAAATCCGATAACAGGGGCGGTTAAAAAATTATTTTTATATAATAAACAGATGTATGTTATACTGAAAAATGCGGCGACGGTGTGCTTCATCAGGCGAAGTGCCATCAATTTTTTATATTTAACATTTTCATTTGTTTGTGATATATTATTAGTGGGCGATGTTTCCGAGGGCGAGCTGTTATCACTATCAGCTTCAGACTTGGACTTGAAGGAAGCGTCATCTTTTTTTAATTTTATCCACATTTTTTCGCGAAGTGCCATATACAAACGGTGTCCGGATTTTAGATTTCCGTTCTTCGGCCTCCTTATAAGGTAACACATTTTTAAGCATAATTCAGGAATTAACTTATCTGATTTTTCCGGCAGGCGGGTTTCATATTTGGTGATGCTTTTTTCCATACAAAACTATATTTATTGGGATTTGCTTCAATTTTTGTACCATCTGCAAAAAGGTACTCAAGCCTATCTTGCCTTCGGCGAAAATATTCCCCAATACATTGAGAATTCATATTGATGCGGCTACAGAGCAACCGCACATTTTACGGTTTACAGCTTTTGCAGGGGGTGTATCCTTTTTCTACCGCTTCGGTTCTGCTGTACAGTATTATTTTGTTTTCTTCTTTGATATCGGCATCGCAGTCGGGTCTGTGGAATTTTTTGCTGTTTTTATTGCCTATATACGTTCCCTCGGTCTTTGGTTTTGATGTGGGGTTGGTGGTAATCTGCGAATTTTTATCCGTATTAACGCTTACGGTTTTGCCGTCGCTTGTAAATATAATATCGCCTTGTAAATCTGTTCGGTAAAGCTCCGCTCCCGAATCTCTGAGACGGCTTAAAACCTCGCTATGGGGATGACCGTAGCTGTTATCCCTGCCGCAGGAAATAACGGCATATTCCGGCATAACCTCTCGCAAAAATCTGTAAGAGGTTGAAGAAGATGAGCCGTGGTGACCTACCTTAAGGACATCTGCCGATACATCAAAGCCTTTATTTAAAATAAGCTCTTCCGATTCTCTTTCCGCATCGCCCGTAAATAAAAATGAGGTTTCGCCGCAAATAATTTTAAGTACTATAGAAGTATTATTCACATTCTCCGGGTTTTCGGTCACAGGACCTAAAATCTCTATTTTACTGCCGCCCAGACTAAAGTTGTCACCACCTTTCGGGTGGGTAATCCCGACTCCTCTGTTCTCTGCTTTTTTCAGAAAATTACGATACGATTTAGTATCGGCTCCCGTCTGTGGTGCCAGCACCGTACCTGCATCCGCTACGGACAAAGCACCTGCCAGTCCTCCCACGTGGTCCTCGTGGGCATGGGTACAAACAACATAATCAAGATATGTAATATTATTCTTTTTGAGTACCGCCGCAATAACATTACTGTCATCTGTGTTGCCGCCGTCTATAAGCATAGACTTGCCGTCACATTTCACCAAAGCCGCATCCGCCTGGCCCACGTCAATAAACTGCACCCAAAGCTTCGACTCTGTCTGCGTGGTGGGTTTTGGCGTATCAGCTACGGTTCCGCAACCGCTTATCACTAAAATACAGCTCAAAACAAACTCTAAAATAAATTTTTTCAAAATATCACACCTTTCGAAATCATACATATATAATATCATAAATTTCACTAAAAGTAAATATGTATAAAATAAAAAAAGCGGCAACTGCCGCTTTTTTTATTTATTTCAGTTGTTTTTGTTCTGGTTGTTGCTGTTTTGGTTTTTGTTCTGGTTATTATTATTGTTTTGGTTCTGATTTTTGTTCTGATTGTTGTTGTTTTGATTGTTGTTCATTTTAATTACCATCCTCATATATTAATTGACCCGCGATTTACTCACTTGTCACCTATATTATTGACTGATTTTTTAAAAAAAATTCATTTTTCTCTTTACTTTTTCAAAAAAATTTTGTATAATATAAAAGGAATTTCTAAAAATTCCCTGTATGCGAATTTTCTAAACTAATCAGGAGGAATTAACAATGAGTATAAAAATCGGAATTTACGGTTACGGGAATTTAGGTCGCGGCGTGGAAAACGCCATCCGCCAGAACAGCGATATGGAGCTGGCGGCAGTTTTCACAAGACGAAATCCCGATGACCTGAAAATAAACACCCCCGGTGCTATGGTATATCATATTGACAAGGCGGCTGACCTTACAGCCAATATTGATGTTATGATACTTTGCGGCGGCAGTGCAACGGATTTGCCCGTTCAGACTCCCGCTCTTGCGACTATGTTTAATGTAATTGACAGCTTTGATACCCACGCTAAAATCCCCGAGCATTTCGAGAAAGTCAACACCGCCGCTTCAAAGGCGGGTAAAACTGCCATGATTTCCGTTGGCTGGGACCCGGGTATGTTCTCTCTCAACCGTCTCTATGCTTCGGCTATTTTGCCTGACGGCGAGGATTATACTTTTTGGGGTAAGGGCGTAAGCCAAGGTCATTCCGATGCCGTAAGAAGAATTGACGGTGTTCTTGATGCAAAGCAGTATACCATTCCCATAGACGAAGCTCTTGATGCCGTAAGAAGCGGCGCTGCTCCCGTTCTCACTACCCGTCAGAAGCATTTGCGTGAGTGTTTCGTAGTTGCCGCGGAGGGTGCGGATTTGGCAAGAATTGAAAACGAAATCAAAACTATGCCTAACTATTTTGCTGATTATAATACCATTGTTCATTTTATCACCAAAGAGGAAATGGCTGAAAATCACAGCGGTATTCCCCATGGCGGATTCGTTATCAGAAGTGGCAGAACAGGTGCAAACCGTGAAAATAAGCATATAATAGAATACAGCCTGACTTTAGATTCCAATCCCGAATTTACAGCTTCGGTAATTGTAGCCTATGCCCGCGGCGTATACCGTATGAATAAAGAAGGTAAAAACGGATGTATGACCGTGTTCGACATCCCGCCTGCCTATCTTTCAACCAAATCCCCCGAAGAGCTGAGGGAAAAGTTATTGTAAATAAATACGATAAAGGAAAATCGGCGGGGGCTTGCTCCCGCCGAAATAAATTGAGAATTAAATCCCGCCACCACCTTCGGTGGTCCCCCTGTCCGAATTAATTTCACACTTCAAATTTTTCATTTATATTTCCACCTTTACGGGGTTGTCCAGTCTGAGGGTATCTTTTGTTACGCGGCAGGTGTATGCCAGCACCTGTACTCCTTTTTCTTTCGCCGTCTTTAGCGTATCTGCGAACTCCTTATGACGGTCAATGTCGGGTTTAAATACTCTCATATTTTCCATTTGGATTACAAAAAGACAATAAACCAAAAAGCCCTGTTCTTTCAAGCCCATAAGCTCGTTTAAATGTTTGATTCCTCTTTCGGTGGGAGCATCGGGAAAAGAGGCTACGCCTTTATCCTCTAAGGTTACGCCTTTCACCTCTATATACCCTTCCCTGCCGTTTTCGTCTTTCACATAAAAGTCAAGTCTTGAATTACCGTATTTAGCTTCCGATTTCACCAAAGTGATTTTTCCCATTTGCGGTAATGAGAAAGAGCCTTCTTCAAGAGCCTCTTTAACAACCTTATTCGGTGCCTGGGAGTCCATATTTACCATCATATTGCCTTTCATAACGCCGATTAGCGAATATCTTAATTTTCTGCTACCCATACGGGCGGAAAAATCCTCTAAAAACACCCTTGCGTTTTCCGTCAGAAGCTCGCGGCATCTGCCTGTGTTTTTCACGTGAACGCTGATTTCTTCCCCGTTAATTTCCACTCTTGCAACAAACCTGTTGGGTCGGCTTTTAAATATTCCTTCAACAATATTATTATATCTCAATTTTGTCCTTCCTTTTTCTCAAAAAATTTCATTATTTTCTTAACAAAAGGATTTTCCGTATCAATATTTTCCCATACAATTTCTCTGTCGAAGGTTCTGCCTGTCCGTATGGAAATTACGGCTAAGAACAAATAATATATTTCCGCACCTTTTTCATCAAAGACGGCATAGTGGTCGACCCTTTCCTTTCTTCTTTCAAGGAGCTTGTCAATAAGTCGGTCGGAAGCATTGATTTCCTTATCACCCATAGAAGTTAAATACAAAAATGCCTTATACAATAAATCTTCGATAATGTTATCCAACATCGGATTTTTGTTTTCTCTCATCCATACATTCTCGCAAAGAGGTATTGCCTTTTCTGCCATAGCCGCAAATTTTTCGTCCAGTCCGCAGTTTTCGCAAATTTCAAGATACTGTGCCAGATAAAAGAATATTTCCACATTATCTTCACCCAGAACTTCCTTTTGCCTTTCCAGCAATTCTTCCATAACATCAGCACTTCGCGGATTTCCTTTAAGCATCAGATATGATGCAAAATTTCTTGTAGTCTCTGTGACGTTTTCATTATTTTCGCCTAAAGTAGCTTTCTGAAGTGCAATATATTCATCGAAAAGCTTTATTGCTTCATTGGAAAAATCCCCTAAAATCAAATATGCTATAAGCTCGTCCATTGCCGCCAGAGTTTCCTTTGCTTCTTCTCCAAGCTCTGTCACGGCATTTTCGTATGCCCTCCTCTTTTCATTCAGCTCCTCTGAATATCTCCGATATTGCTCTTTATCGCTCTTTAACTCATCACAATAGCTCCACTCCGTAACTACAATCCGGCTTAATGGCGTCTGAGGATAAACCTCTCTCATTTCTTCCAGAAAA